>JACRAI010000103.1 GCA_016213425.1 archaeon
AACTCCCATAAATCATACTCTTTTAACTTGAATTTTGAGTAATCCATAAATATTTGAACGATTGTAATGATTATAAAATTTATGAATACTCCGAACTTCAAACTACAAACCACAAACCTCTTAGCAAGCTTTATAAATAAATATACCTAAATATTATTGAAAAGAGGGAATTAATGTCAGATCATAAACTACTTTACGTTTTTGCACTGTTTTCTTTACTTGCAATAATTATACTAGGTGTAGCAACTTATCACAGTACTACTTATGTTGTTCCCATAATAATTAATAATCAAACAAGCACCCCTACTGGTTATGCAATGTATGGAAATCCTTGCGGTATTTCTCAGTGTTATTATGAAGGAGATTATTGTTATAATCATGGAGAAACAATAATTAACCGAGTGCCTAAAGATAATTGTGTTGTCAGAGAAGTCTTAAGATGCTGGAATGGAGACTGGCTCTATGATTCCACTCCGCAGCAGTTTTGTTATTAAAAAATATCTTGAACTTGCTTGAATCCTCTCTCTTCTAAATTTCTTACTTGAGATTTGAAAAAATCATTATATTCTTTTTCGTTCTTTTTTTCTGCTTCTTCAACTTTTTTGCGGTAACCCTTATTTCTCAAAAATATCGTGTATGCAATCTTAAAAAAAGCAGCACTATCAGTTCTTCTGGGTTTATCAAGAAATCCTTTAGGTAAAGACCACTCAGAGTATTCTTGGTCAGTTGAACTTTTTGAATAAAACTTTAACTGTCTATTCCAAATTTTTCCATTTAACAACTCATATCCGTATAAAGCTCCAAATATTCTAAGCTCTTCATTTGAAAATTCAAGCAATTCTTCTTGGTTGTCAGAAAAGCTTGCTTTTAAAGTTGCATCAATATATTTTTGTTTTTTTGACTTGACTCTTCTGATAATTGTGTTAAGAGTTTTGCGGTATATTTTTTTTGCTTCAGTTCCATTAAGCAAATCATATAATTCTTCAATTCTTCCTTCATGTGCATTGCCCATCGCTTCTGCAAAGCAGGTGTTGCCTAAAAATCCAGAATCATAATACTTGAATTCATCTCTGTTACCATATTTTACTGCTCGGTAAGGCAATCCTTCTTCATCGAATTTTATTGCGTAACTGGGATGGGGCCACTTAAGATAGATCGGTCTCTCGCTGACATAAGTGTCATCTCCATCAACAACTTTAGCAATTAACTTTGAATTTCTAGAATTATTTTTGTCTTTAACAGTATAACTTTTTTCTCCTTCTTGTTTTAATAAATCCTCGAAATAAACTTCTTTTATGCTCATTATATCACCTTAATATTGTTTTTAATTCTAGATTAATAAGGTTTTTAGTTATTTTTTTGTAAATTAGAAACATATATAGAATAAGAGGGTTTGGCTTTCTGTTTTTTAAAAGTATGTTCTTTGGGATCAAAACATTTAAATTGTGCGAAGCACCTCTTTTAATCATGAAGACAGGATTTCACGTTGGCGAAGCAATGACTATAAATCCAATAGTTGTAACTCCAGACACAACTCTTTTTGAAGCTGCACAAATCATGGAAAGAAGCCACGTTGGTTCGCTAGTTGTTAAATCAAAAGATAAAGTTGTAGGCATAGCTACAGAACAAGATTTTGTCCGAAAAGGTTTGGTTAAAAATAAAAAATCTTCAGAAATAAGAGTTTCAGAAGTTATGGAAACAGATCTAAGAACTATAACTACAGATAGAGATGTTTTTGAAGCGTTAGAAATGATGCGAGATTACAATATAAGACACTTACCCGTTGTAGAAGAAGGAAAATTAATAGGGTTAATAACAACAAAAGATATTCTTAAAGTACAGCCAGAATTATTTGAAATCTTGGCAGAAAAAATAGAGTTAAAAGAACAGCAAAGAAAACCAGTATGGATGCCTGGTGAAACTGAAGGAATATGCCATGCTTGCGGCGAGCATAGGCTAAGCTTAAAAGATAAAGAAGGCGTTCTTATTTGTAGAAGATGCAGACAAGAGTTATAATTAAAGTAAACGGAAATGTGCAAGGGGTTTTTTTCAGACAATACGCTAAACAGATAGCGGACAAGTTAAGAATTAAAGGTGTTGCTAAAAACTTGCTTGACGGTTCAGTTGAAATCATTGCTGAAGGTGAAGAAGAAGATTTAAGAACGCTAGTTCGAGCTTGTGAAGAAGGACCAAAAGGAGCAATAATAGAAAACACGCACGTTTATTATGATAAATCAACAGGAGAATTTACTAGTTTTAGAGTATCTTTTTAGAAATTAATCTTGGAAGTTTAGGACCTTCTCTAGCGTACAATAAAACATTTCTTAAAGTTTTATCCATCAACCAGTCAATAGTATCTTTATTTATTGCTCCTGGTGGAGGTGCAATTCTTGCATAATTCTTGTGGCCATACTTCATGAAAATTCTAGGATCGCGATGTTTGCCTAACAACATTTCATAACAAGCAGGTTTTGCAGTTTCGACACCCTCAATTTCTAACCTTATTAACAGCCCTCTATTTTCTGCTTTAATTCCAGGAATATCATTTAATTGCTTTGTAAAATACTCACCTAATTCTAAACTTGTCTTGCAAATATCTTCTTCAATAATATATTTCAATGAAGCACATGCAGCAGCACACGCTAAAGGATAACCCCCGTGAGTGCTTCCATCAATTCCTGGCTTGTAAATATTCATGAACTTTTCAGTGCCGACTAAGGCGCTAACAGGAATAATTCCTCCGCCTAAAGCTTTACCTAAAGTTACAAAATCAGGCCTAGCTTCTTTACCATACTCTTGCCAAGCCATTAAGTAACCACACCTTCCTAAACCAGTTTGAATTTCATCTGCTCCGAAAAAAATATTTTTTTCTTTAGCTAACTTTCTTATTGCTAAAAACTCTTCTTTATTAGAAAATAAAGGACCGCCTTCCCCTTTATGAGTTTCAATATATATTCCAATAGTGTTCTCATTGATTGCATTTGATATCGCTTCCAAATTGTGGTCAACAACTTTTACTCCTTTAACTTTTCCATACCTGCCATAATACTGGTCAGGATCAAAAACTGCGTTGGCCGCAAAAGTCAAAGTTCTTCCATGAAAATAATCTGTTGTAAGAATAACTTCAGGTTCATCAATTCCTCTTTCAAAACCATGCATGAATAAAGCGCTGACTGCACTATCTGTTATAGATCCGCCATCACTTTTTGGCAGAACATTATCATAGCCTGTTACTTCGCAAACTTTTTCAACAAAATCTGCATAAGCTCTCGTATACAATGCTCTGCTCACAAGATCTGCTCCAAACTTTAATTCATTATTAACTGCATCTATTACTCCTTGGTGTTTATGTTTTAAAACTGCAGAATAAGCACTTAACAAATCAACAGCTCTATGACCGTCCATGTTGTAAAGCCAGAAACCTTTGGCAGCATCAACAACAAAAGGATAAGGAGAATAATTTTTAGCACTATGTATGTCAGTTCTTTTAATTACTTCAGCATCTTTAGGTCCTAAAGGCGTGTACTCTCTTTTTTCATAAGGAACCCAATCAGTAAGATCTTCCATTGCTAAACATTCAGATCTTAGCTTTAAATAATTTGTGCTTCCGAAACATTTAATAACTTTCTTTTCAATAAGGAAGTTATGAAGTGGGAGTATTCTAAAATAAATATAAAAGCCTACCCAGGTATGCATCTTCCGCTGTATGATATTCAAGGAGAAATAAAAGCAAAAGTCACTCTTAATAAAAAAGAAGTAGGAGAAATAAGAGGGCTTCTAAGAGAAACAGGTTACTTTTATTTTTTATTGGAGTTCAAAAATTATAAGCACTATAATCTTGATGTTTTAGGAAGAATTGATGACGAAAATCACGAATATCAAATAACTCTTGACGGCATTCCTCAATCATTTAAAATCAAAGGTTACATTAAAAATCAAGTAAATCTAGAATTCTTGATGATGAACTTAGAAGACGGGGTTATTGAATTGTTGATTGGCGGAGAAATAAAACCTTAAATTAGTTTGAAGTTTACAGTGTGGTGTCGTCTTCAAACTCCAAACTATAAACCATATAGAAAGTTTATTAAAACTAAACTAAAAGTGAATAATAGGAACCTTTATATATTCAGTCTGCTTATTTTATTTATGGTGTCTGAGTATGATGTTTTCCAAGTAATTGCAAGTAAAGGCGAACTAAGAATTATAGACATAGTTAAAGCACTTAACAAGCCAACATCAGATTACCAGCACATTTTTAATCTTGTTTCCTCTTTAAATAACAAAGGCTTTGTTGCGCGGAAAAATACTGTAAAGGTAATTCATAATGAACAGTCAGAGAAACTTTTCAGATTGATTTCTTTTTGTATGAACAACTGCATCAATTATAACTTGATTTTTAAAAAGAATATGGTTGAATTTATTCAGAAAGCTGCCAAGAAAGAATTATTTACTATTAAAGATATAAGAATACATCCTCAAACATTTAATTTATATGTCGAAGCATTATCTAAATATGGATTTTTGTTAGTGATTTCAAGAAAACCATTAAAATGCAAACTGCTCAGACATCACTTTTTTACTGAACTAATGAAGTTTTTTAAAAGAAAAATTTTTTTCTATACCACTCACAGACATTCTTTTCTTAATGCAATTAAAAGAGAAATTAAAAAATACAAAAAAAACTTAAAAATAAACCCCACTAGAATAGATGATTTGTCAAACAAAGGAAAAGTAAGTTTTATTCACACTAGTTTAAACATGGAAGGCAATCCTTTAACTCTTCCGGAAACACAAAAATTATTGTTAGAAGATATTGTTCCTGAGAAGTATAAATTAACTCAAATCAAAGAAGTCACTGATTATAAAAAAGCAATTGATTTGATGATCGAAAATGTAAAAAAAAGGTTAAGTTAGAAATTCCTCTCATTTTAGAGTATCATAAAATCGCAATGGAGCAAATTCCAGAAGCAGGTGAATTTAGAAAACAAAATGTGAAGATAAAATTAAATCCTTCTTTCAAAACATCAAATTGGCAGAATATAAAAGACAAAATAAATAATTTAATAAAAAAATACCTGGAATTTGAATCCAAAAAAAGAACTCTTGAAGAAGTAATAACTTTCGCAGCGTTCTTCCACAATGAATTTCAAAGAATCCATCCCTTCATAGATGGAAATAGCAGAATTTCAAGATTACTAATGCTGCACATTTTAAGAAGCCACAATTTACCTTTATTTGATCTGCCGATAGGGTATTTTGATTCATACTTAGACTTAACAAAAAGATCAACAAAAAGAGATGATATTGCACTAAAATATTTAGTAGAAGAATTAGTTTTAATTAATTTAAAAAAAGTTAATAGAACGATTGCTTAAATATTTTACTTATAAGATCTAACTATCTCTTCAATCGTCCGATAACTTTGTATTTTTTCACGCAAACAATCAATAGCGCTTTCTACACTTTGTCTATCTCTTTTTCCTGCAAGTAATAGGCAATACTGTCCTTGTATGTACTCTACCACTAGATTTGTTAAATTGATCATCTCATTCATCAAATCTTTTCCAGTACGAAGCCTAGCCGCAAAAGGAGCATCAAGAGTGCTTTGATTGCCAAAAACATCTTCTAAAAGAAACAAATGTCCTTTTTTTTCAATAACTTTGTATTTCATTGTTTAAATTGTATCCTATTTGTTATATCTTCACTGATTTTTTGTGTAAAATTTCTTGACATTTTATTTGTATTATAAGCCACTTTTATTTAAAGCTTTCCATTATTGACTACTTCTGAGTGATAATTTTATAAATTGTGGGTTATATTTATGTTTTTGATGAGAAAATTAACCAGTTTATTACTGGGAGTAGGGTTGTCTGGTTTAGCTGGCTGTGTTAGTCCTCAAACTAGGGTGGTTGAAGATCCTTCTAAATATAAAGCTGCAATTCTTATTGCTGAACCTTCAGATATTTTAGGAAGACTGGCGTATCCTTTTTTAGGTATTTATGAAAATGCAATTGTTGACGATTTGAGAAGAGAATTAAATGTCGGAACTTATGTGATTGATTATTCAACAACAAAAGAGGAATTTGAGCAAGTATTACTTGATGAATCAGTACAAGTGGTTGTTATTGCGGGGCATGGCACTTGGATTAATTGGGGTATTGGCGGGAAAAGTTTTTACGAATCAGATTTGAGGCAGTTTGCAGAAGATCATCATGTAAAAAAGAAAAAATTCTTAGTCAAGCATACTTGCGGCAATATTGATTTTTGGTTTAGAAAATATGATCCTGAAAAAGTATGTGAAGAAATTCATGATTTTATTGAAGCAAACAAATCTCTTCGTTTTGATCATTTGAGAGATCTTTTCAATGCTCAAGATTTATTGAAGGAACAAATAAGAAATAGATTTCTAGAATATTCTTCGAGATTCAAATTTGATGATATCACTTCAGTTAATGTGTCTAGTACTCGAGGAGAAAGTCAACTTCAAGAAGGGCTAAGATTAAGGCAAGAATACGAGCAAGCGCAAAAAGCGTTCTATGATAGGTTAACAGTGATAGTGATATACTGGAAAAGTTTGATGAAGAATTTAACAAATATGCTGAAAAATATGAGTTTAATTTGAATTCATTTAAAACAGTTAATGGAGGAAAAATACTTTTTTGGGACATACCTTATCAAAATAAAATAGATGATATCATAAATCGAGCGGATAAGGAGGCATTAATAGACCATGTCAAACCTAATCAATTCGGAGAAAGCGTTGCAGAACGTGTTATTGGTTGGGATAGAGTTACTTATCCTTGGGATTTTATGTTTAATCCTTTAGCAAAATAATTGGAGATATAATATGAATCAAAAAAGTTATAAAGATTTAGGAGAGATTATAGAACTAGATCTTGAACAAGTAGATTTGTTAGGTTTTCAAGAGGAAGTGGTTGAAGAAGTTGTTAATTCTATAATTAAAGGAATCAAACAAGGAGGTAATTTTCCTCCTGTTTTTGTAACAAAAGTTGATGAAAAAACTTACACGATTAATTGCAAGCAAGATCCGAGTGACGATTCAAATAGAGGCGGCCATCATAGAGCTTTAGCGCATTATAAAACAAAAACTAGGCTAAAATGTTTAATAACTGCCTACAATCCTGCTGAAAACTTGTCAAGATTTTCCATTCATATTAAAGATTGTAAATTAAAAAAGGATCCTGAATGGTATAAACTAATTAAGCTAGAAGACAAGAGATACAGATAAATATTTTTCAGCGATAAAAATCGAGTTGGTTGTTATTAAGCACAATAATATTTATATATTTGCTGTGCACCCTAATTTTGTGGCGTACATAGAAATTAAAATTATAAACGGAAGACAATATAAATATTTGAGAAAAAGTGTCAGAAAAGGAAACAAAGTAGTTCACAAGACTGTAAAGTATTTAGGTCCTGTGCATCCTAAAAATAAAAAAAGAAAATGAGCTCTGAAAAACTTTTAGATTTTGAACGTATTTTCGCTACCTATAAAGCAGGAATACCTCCAAAGCAATTAAAAAAATTAAATTCTGCGGTTTGGTTTCCTGTATCGAAAAATTCAATTTTTGAAAAAGAACTTGCTTATTTAGTAGGTAAAATAATGGGGGATGGGCATCTAGACAAACATTTTACCCCTATTTTTGTAGGGCAGAAATATGATATTCTAGAACTCAAAAAGCTGATCTCTAAGGTTTTTAAATTTGAAGACTCTGTTTTTTCAATTAAATTCAGAAAAGCAAAAGGTATTTCTTATAGATTATCAATTAACAATTCTCTTTTTGGAAGAGTGTTGTTTTGTTTAGGCGCACCAGCGGGTGATAAAACAAAACACAGAGGTAAATTTAATTGATAAAAAAGGTTTGCAAATTCAAGATAAGAATTTGCTTGGTTAGATATCCCGCCAAAATTTTTAATACCTGTTGATTATAAGGTAGAAAGCTTTTTAAAAAGCCCAAATATTCACTATTTTATGAGAGGGTAGCAAAGTCTGGTCAAATGCGCAGGACTTAAGATCCTGTCCCTTATTGGGTTCGGGGGTTCGAATCCCTTCCCTCTCATAAGTTATTACAATCTCTCTTGCAAAAAGGCGATGAGTAAGACCTTATCATACTTTCTACCCAAAACTTTAAAAATATGTAAAAAAATACTTCATTAATGAAGGATATTCAATTATTTACTATTTGTATTGTATTAATTGCTGGCTTAGGTGTAGGTGGGTTTTATTATCATTCGCAAGTAACTCAGCAGTTAATTAATGATTACACTATTAAAGTTAACACTTTGAACAAGCAGATAGAAGATTTTAAGTTTGATTCTTACAAAAAATTCAATGAACAAAAACAATCTTTAAGCAGTGCACAGCAAAAAATAGATTATGTTGAAAAAAAATTAGATGTTAAAAGCTTGCAGTTAACTCAAGATTTAGAAAGCAAAACTGCACTTCTAGAGAATAACATTGCATCAGTTAAAGATGAAAGCCAACAACAAATTGAAGAATTAACAGGGCAAATAAAAAAAGTTGAGCTAACAAGTGTTTCAGGGCTTAACGATTTGAAAGATCAGCTTGGCGGTTTAGGAGTTAGTGAAGACTTTGCAAGCATCATAGAACAGGTTCTGCCTTCAGTAGTAAGTATTAATGCAGGTGGAGGGGTAGGTTCAGGTTCTGTATACAGATCAAATGGATATATTGTAACTAATAAGCATGTAGTTGGAAGCTTAAGTACTGTAACAGTTAAAACTTTTGATCAAAAGCAATACACTGCAAATGTTATAGGTGTAAGCGCCACAAAAGACGTTGCTGTAATAAAAATAAATACAGAAAATATTCCTTATTTATCTTTTGAAGATTCTGCAAATGCAAAAATAGGTGAAAAAGTTATTGCTTTAGGAAGTCCCGGGGGACTTGATTTTTCAGTAACTGAAGGAATAATAAGCGCATTAAATAGAGTAATAAGCGGAGTTAATCACTTTCAAACAGATGTTTCAATCAACCCAGGAAACAGCGGAGGACCTCTTGTTAACAAAGCAGGAAAAATAATGGGAATGAATACAATGAAGGTTGCAGGATATGAAGGTGTAGGTTTTGCTATTTCTAGTAATGAAGTTCAAAGTGCAATAAACGAAATAGGCGGGTAAACTTATTTAGGATTTTTTGCAAACCTTGATTTTCAAACAATTCTGCCTTGTTTCAGCCCGGTATTTTTTGAATAAGAAAAAAACAAACTAAAAATCGAGGGATTAAAAGTAGTAATAAAAACATAGTTTTAAAAATCGATAATATCATACTGAGTATTGAGGTAATAACATGAATTCACAAGAAGATATCCTGCCTAGAGTTGACATAACAGTTGGACCAGATAAAATAAATGAAAATGATATCGTTGAAGTTAGTCTAAATGCTATCGTTCCTGAATCTTTTGCTGCTAAAAAAGAAGATAATCCTAAAATTAATTATGTTGTTATGACACACGGTTTCAAATATGATTCTTTTGAAGAAAATGAAGAGGCAAATACAGATAATAATGCCACTGCTGTCTTAAGACGTACAATTGCATTACCCGGTTATTCTTTAGAAGATATTGTGAGCCAGAGAACTCATAAGCTGAAAATAGAGAGAGCTCCACAAGTTGCAGATGTAACAGTGATTATATTCAGTAATGGAAGTCACTATTGTGGTTCATTGAATGTTATATATATAAGAAAGAAAGACGGAACTTATAGTAAGAATTAAAAAAACCGTGAATTTTCAGAAGATTTTAATAACTTCACCCATTCTTATATTGTCATGATAAATAAATTAACTGTGAAGGATAAAGGAGATTACTTCCTTGCAGAATGGTTTTCCATATTAGATTTGGAAGATGCGTTCAATCTTGCATATGAATGCGGGAAGAATTTAGATGTTGTTTTAAGCACTCTGGATGAACCTACAAAAGGCAGAATTTTAGCTCATCAAAAACTTATCCGAGGAATTGCGGTTTTTGATTTAGATCCTAATAATGCCCCTCATATTGATCCAGACCAAAAAGGATTAGAAAGTTATGTTTCATGGCAAATAATTGAAAAAAGATTCTTTCAAACCCAACTAGGGGGCTTCAGAATTGGTTTTGATTCTTGTGACATAATTTATAGAACTCCAGAATTATTGAATGCTTATGGTTTTGTAGGGAAGAGCTATTCTTCAGGAGAGTTTAGGTTTCAGTCTTATCTAGATGTGGGGGATGAAGTCAGAGATCTTGCTTCAAAAACGAATCCTTGTTGTGATGTTGCAGAATTAGCAAAGTTAGGTCAAATAAGATTGATACATAGATAATAAAATCCACCTTATTTATAGAGTATTTTGTTAAACTTTGAAAGTCCGGTATTTTCTAATTTCAGATGTTATTAGAAGTACGTGATGTAGATTTTTTAATTTGGCTCAGTCTTTCTTTTGTTTCTTCAGTTCTATATGAATCAATATAATATATTGCATCATTCTCTAACTTGCCTTTTGTTCTACCTAGATCTGTGACAGGACAACCATTATAGTAGAATCCTTCAAATTTTGAAAGAGAAATCGCACTAACTCTTCTAACTATGTCTTCTATTTTTGTATCTTGTGTAACATCCAAATCAACTAATGTTGCTTCTTCTGCAAAGGTTTTTGGAAATCGTAATTGAATTTTCATTTTACGGCCTTCTTACACTCTTCATCTTTTGTTTTTAGTGCAGATTCTATAATCGCAATAATTTTGCTATTACATCTAATAGAATCAGGTTGATTTAAATCATATTCTAGTTTGGATCTTTCTTCATTTTCTAGCTTAATAGCTATGTAGAACTGATCTTCTGGGCCTGAAGATGTGCTAGCTTTTGGTTTGCATCCTGCAATAGAGTTCATTTCTACAGCTCTCCCAGCTCTTCCAAGAACCACAACTGGAGGGTCTTTAAATTTGCTTGGAGGGCAATATTCGTGAATTATATCTTTACAATGGTGATCCCAACTATCTCTTTGGATTCCCCTAGAATCATCATCCTCGCAGGCATCACAATTTGTATTTTGTTGTTGCCATACTTGAGTATATGCCAAATCTCTCTCCCACCATGATAAAATATCCAGATAACTCCTTGATCCTCCACGAGTTGGCATAACAAGTAAATAATCTTCTTCGTACGGAAGAAAGGATAAAGGTAACGTTGCTGCGGGAGATTCACGAACACCTCTCAGAGAAATACTTCTATGGACTAAAGTAATTGATTTAGGGAACATTCCAATTCTTTTTTCTAATGTTGTAAAAGCTAATCTATTCTTAAGTTCTGCAGAAAGTATATCGTCAAATCTTTCTGCTAAAGTTTTATTTGCAATTTTCCAAAGAGTTTCGTAAGCGGTTTCCATAGTTACTTCTCAGTTGCAACTCTGCGTTATTTAAATGTTTGTTGACGAAAAGCTTCGACAATATGAAA
>JACRAI010000015.1 GCA_016213425.1 archaeon
ACAAATCTACGAAAAAACAATAACCAAATTCGGAACTGGAGCAAAAATCGACGCACCAAAAGACCACATAGGAAGAAAAGTCTACGTACTAATCAGAAAAAACTAATTCTAAACCAACAATATCCGCGCAAGACCCCAAAAACAGCATTTCAGATAAAAAACCCCGTTTAAAGTGCACACCACTCACAAGTAGTTTCATTTAGTTAGAAAATTTTATATATCTGAAGGATCATTAGCACGGCTATGGAAGAATTAAAAAAAATAAAAGAGTGTCCTGATTGTGCAAGCATGAACATTTTATATTCTCAAATGAGAGATCAAGTTATCTGCAGAGATTGCGGTCTAATATTCGAACCTTTAGTTCCTGAAATTAACTCAAAAGTTGAAAAAAGCCACAGTTTAAAAGGAAAACAAGCAAAGTCCGCACCTATTAAAAAGAAGGCCAAACAAGCTTCAAAAAAGAAACCTGTGAAGAGTTCTAAGAAAAGAAGATAAGTCTTATCTATTTTTAAGCATAACATATGTCTTGAAATTTAATTATATATTAAAAATAAATCCGATCTTTTATATATTGAAAATATATTTTTTAGTCTTTTTACAGTCGATTCAAAAGGATTATATACTCTGAACAACATATTTTTATTATGGACAAAAAGCCAGATGCTAAGGCACCTGAAGTTAAGGGTGCTGAAAATAAGGCCGAAAAAGCTTCAGATAGTAAAACTAGTGAAAAAAAAGAAGAAAAAAAGAGTGAAACAAAAACTGCAGAAACTAAATCTTCAGAAGTTAAAATCACAGAAACAAAAAGTGCTGAAGTTAAGCCAACTGATACAAAAACAGCAGACCCTAAAGTAGAAGCTTTAAGCGCTGAAGAAAAACAAAAATTACTAGAATTAACTCAGTTGAGTTTATGGATTGATGAATATGATGATATATTTTCTGACTTTGATCCAAGGTCATACCAGCAGAGAGCACTTTCAGATGACTTTTTGAGTGAAGCAAAAAAAGTTAGCAAAGAAAGGCCTTCTGGAGCTACTGAACTAAAACTTTTAGTTCCAGAAAGCAAGAGAAATCCAAGTCACGAGACAGTAATCAGAAAAAGATTAAGAGATCATTTTAAACTTCAGCAAATACTTCTAGAAAAAGAAGTTAAGAGCGTGATACAAAGAGGGGCTTTTTTTGCCATTACTGGATTAGTTTTAATGATTGCAACAACATATATATTGTTCACTTTTGAAGAAAAAAATTTAATAGTTAGTTTTTTAATTACATTATTTGAACCTGCAAGTTGGTTTTTATTCTGGGAAGGTGCAGGGTTAATATTATTTGAAGCAAAAGAGAAAAAGCCTGAATTAGAATTTTATGAAAAACTAGTAAAGTGTGAAATAAAGTTCTTTCCGTACTAAAGAGTCTGAAGTGTGCGGTTTGCTGTACGCTAACCTCTAGAAGCGTTCTGATAATTCAGCAAATATATTACTACAAGCCACGAACCATGAACTGCAAACCATTTTATTCCCCCACAAAACTTATAAACATTTACTTTCTAAACACTCTGTATGCCAGAATTACCTTTAAAGTATGATTTTAAACTAATAGAAAATGAAGTAACAAAATTATGGGATGAACATTCTGATTTAGTAAAAGCTACAACACAATTTGATCCTAAAAAACCAGTTTTTTCATTTTTAGAAGGGCCTCCAACAGCTAACGCTCCTCCAGGATTGCATCATGTTGAAGTTAGAGTTTTCAAAGATGTTTTATGCCGTTTCAAATACATGCAAGGATACACTGTTCCTAGAAAAGGAGGGTGGGATTGCCATGGCTTGCCTGTTGAAGTTCAAGTTGAAAAAAAATTAGGATTAAGATCAAAAAAAGATGTAGTTAATTATGGAATTGAAAGGTTTAACAGAGAATGCAGAACAGATGTTTTTACTTTTATAAAACCCTGGACTGAAATGACTAAAAAGTTAGGTTACTGGATTGATACTGATGATCCTTACAGAACTTTAGATAATAATTACATAGAAAGTGTTTGGTGGAGTCTGAAAGAATTATTTAATAAAAAATTATTATACGAAGGGTACAAAGTTGTTCCTTACTGTCCCCGATGTGAAACACCTTTAAGCAGTCACGAAGTCGCTTTAGGTTACGAAGATGTTACTGAACCAACAGTTGTTGTTAAGTTAAAACAAAAAAATAAAGCTAATAGATACTTTTTAGCATGGACAACTACTCCGTGGACTTTGCCAAGCAATGTTTGCTTAGCAGTAAACAAAGACATTGATTATGTTGTAGTCAGAGAACGAAATGAAGAGTATGTTTTAGCGAAAGATTTGGCTAATAAATATTTTGAAGAGCCTGAGATTATTGAAGAATTAAAAGGTAAAAAATTAGTTGGTTTAGAATACGAACCGTTATTCAAGTATTTCGAAGGGAAACTCGACAAGAAAGCATGGTTTATTGTTGAAGAAGATTATGTTACAACTGAAGAAGGCACCGGGATTGTTCATCAAGCTCCTGCTTACGGAGAAGTAGATTATGATAGCTGTAAAAAGCACGGCTTGCCTTTTGTTCATCCTGTTGATGTTGATGGAAAATTCAAAGAAGAAGTATTTGATTTCAAAGGTTTGTTCGTTAAAGAAGCAGATCCGTTAATAATTACTTGGTTAGAAAATACAGATAAACTTTTCAAAAAAGAAAAATACACTCACAGTTATCCTTTCTGTTGGAGATGCAAAACACCTTTGCTTTATTACGCAATGGTGTCTTGGTTTGTTAAAACTACTGCATTAAAAGATAGAATGATGGAGTTAAACGAGCAAATAAGTTGGAATCCTTCACACATAAAAGATGGACGTTTTGGAAAATGGCTTGAAAATATTAAAGATTGGGCATTATCAAGAACAAAATTCTGGGGAACTCCTCTACCTATTTGGAGATGTGAATGTGGAAGAATTGAATGTATTGGAGGTATTAAAGAACTAAGAAGCAAAGCAAAAAAAGTTCCAGAAGATTTAGACTTGCACAAGCCTGCAGTTGATAATGTTAAACTAAATTGTTCTTGTGGTAAATTGATGTCTAGAATTCCTGACGTTATAGATTGCTGGTATGACTCTGGAAGTGCTCCTTTTGCGCAATTTCATTATCCTTTTGAAAACAAAGAATTGTGTGAGAAAAGATTTTCTTATGATTTTATAGCAGAAGCCATAGATCAAACAAGAGGATGGTTCTATACATTACACGTTTTAGGAGTTGCTTTATTTGATAAGTTAGCTTACAAAAGATGTGATGTTGGAGGACTTCTTTGCGACGAAAAAGGAGAAAAAATGAGCAAAAGCAAAGGCAACATCATACAGCCAGATGAAATATTCAATAAAGTGGGTGTTGATGTTGTTAGAATGCTTATGTGTTCTTATCCTTTAGGTGAAAACATAAAATTTGGAATAACTCCTATTAAAGAAAATTTACAGCCTTTCTTAACAATATTATGGAATAGTTATAAGTTCTACGATGAATTCATGAACTTACATAACTTAAAACACCCTAAAAAGCCTGCAGGAACTTTAAGCCTTGAAGATAAATGGGTTTTATCTAAAATTAACACGCTAGTAAAAGAAGTTCAAGAAAACTTAGATACTGGAGATTATAATCACTCTATCAATTCAATAATCACTTTTGTAAATGAAGACTTATCAAGATGGTATATTAAACTAGTAAGAGATAGAGCTGCAAATAAAGATGAAGCGTTAGCATATGTTTTTACAGAGGTTTTTGATAAAGTAATAAAAATTTTAGCGCCTTTTGCACCTTACTTGAGCGAGTATTTATTCCAGCATGCTTTTTCAAGCGATCACAGCGTTCACTTCACGAAATGGCCGGAAGTAGATAAGAGAGATCCAGTTCTAGAAGAACAAATGAACACTGTTAAAGAAGTTATTTCTGCAATTCTTGCAGCTAGAGAAAAAGCAAAATTAGGACTTAAATGGCCTGTTAAAGAAGTAATAATTGTAAGCATGGAAAAAAATGTTAAAGAAAGCGTTGAAAAATTAAACGATATATTAATCAATCAAACTAATGTAAAACTTGCAGCAGTAACACCTCATTTAGATGAAATAAAAATCACCGTAAAACCAAACAAAGGAGCAATAGGTAAATCTTTCGGAAAGAAAATGCCCGAAATAGTTAAAGCTCTTGAAGAAATGGATTCAGAGTTAATCGCTGCAAAATTATTGCAAGAACAGCAGGTAGAAATTGATAAAGAAGTTGTGCTTAAAAAAGAACACTTAATTGTTGAAAGAGCTTATCCTGAACAATATTCAGAAGGAGAGTTCAAGCAAGGATTTGTTTACGTTGACAGCACAAGAACTCCTGAGTTGGAAAGCGAAGGATTCGCAAGAGAAATAATCAGAAAAATACAATCATTAAGAAAAGATCAAGGATTGCAAAAAAGCGATGAAGTTGATTTAACATTACAAGTTAGCGAAGAATTGAAAAGTTTATTGAGCGATTTTGAAGATCAGATAAGACAAAAATGTGGAGCAAAAGAAGTCACACTAACAAGCGAAGAAAGCGATAAAGAATTTGTTGAAGAAAAAATAAAAGATCAAACAATTAAAATCTTTCTGCAAAAAAATTAACATTATATTTTTCAACACATAGTTTTCACAATAACAATATTTAAAAATAGGTTTAAAAGTAATAGCCTACAAAATGACAAATCACTTTCTCCAAACAACAATGGTTGTAAAGCACATTAAAGTTAATGAGCAAAACAAGAAAAAGTTAGAAAGAATGCTTAATTCTCAAAAAAGGGATTGGGTCGCTTTATCTATTTTAGGCGTTGTAATTGCCGTTGCAATTATAGGATTAGCACTTAGCTTGTAAAGTTTTTCGTTATCCTTAAAGAAAATCTTAAAGGTGTCATCTGTTTCACTCCCTTCGGTCGATTTTACTTTCAGACTCACCAACAAATTAGTAGTTTACTTGAGGTTGGTGAGTCCTCAGAGATAAATTTATAAAACAAAAAAATAATTACTTCTTTCATGACAGAACTTGTTTACGAACCTCGTGAAGATAGCCTAATGCTTCAGTACCAAGTTGAAAGATTTGCTAAAGGAAAAGTTCTTGATATGGGCACTGGTAGCGGAGTGCAAGCGTACACTGCTTCTCAGAGAGAAAACGTTACTAGTGTTACCGCAGTTGATGTAAGCAAAAGAGCAATAAAACATGCACAAGAGCACAACAAGCATCAAAAAATAAATTATCACTTAAGCGATTTATTCAGCAGAGTTAAAGGAAAATTTGACACTATAATTTTCAACCCGCCTTATCTGCCTCAAGATCATAAAATAAGAAGGCGGGCTTTAGAAGGCGGGAAAAAAGGATATGAAGTCATTCAAAAATTTTTGGAAAAAGTTTCTGATTATTTAGAACCTGAAGGCCTAGTTTTGCTAGTTCTTTCTAGTCTTTCAAATAAACAAAAAGTTGAAGAAATATTAAGAGAAAGCATGCTTGAATTTGAAGAATTATCAAGCAAACATTTATTTTTTGAAACATTATTTGTTTATTTAATAAAAAAAAGCGAAGTATTGAAAAAATTAGAACAAGAAGATATTACAAAGGTACATTACTTTGCTAAAGGAAAAAGAGGAATGGTTTACAAAGGAGAATGTGAAGGAAAAATTGTTTGTATTAAAGTTAAAAGAAAAGCAAACGATACTTATGAAAGAATAAGAGATGAAAGTAAATTCTTACAAGTATTAAACAAGCACAACCTGGGTCCTAAATATTTATTCTCAGACCAGCACCATTTAGTTTATGAATTTGTTCCGGGAGAGAATATTAGAGATTATTTGGAAACAGCAAGCAAAGAAGATGCCAGGAAAGTCTTAATAACTGTTTTAAAGCAATGTAAAAAAATAGATGAATTGGGAATAAACAAAGAAGAAATGCATCATCCAGTAAAGCATGTTATCATTGGGAAAAAAATAGTTATGATAGATTTTGAAAGATGTAGGTTTACTGAAGAGCCTAAAAATGTTACGCAATTCATGCAGTATATCATGATGAATATACCTTTATTAAAAAATAAAAAAATTGATTTAGACTCAAACAAAATAATTTCTTTAACAAAAGAATACAAAAGAGAAATGAATGAGAAAAGTTTCAAAAGAATTCTCAGTTACCTAAAAAATTCATTTTAGATAAAAAATGTCTGAGGATTTAAACTTAACCACACATTTATATAATAAATCAAATTTCTTCAGTTAATGGAATTCAAACAAATAGTAATGGAAAGGTATGCAACAAAAGCATTTGATAGCAAAAAGTTACCTGAAACTAAAGTAAATGAACTTTTAGAATTAATAAGATATGCTCCTTCGTCATTTAACATACAGCCCTGGAAAATAATCGTTGTTAGAGACCAAACAACAAAAGACAAACTAGCTCCTGTTTCTTGGAATCAGCCTCAAATATCAAATTGTTCACACTTATTTGTTTTTTGCGCAAACATGAACATAAAAGAAAATATAGATTTGCTCGAACAAACAATGCTATCAAAAGGCGCAAGCAAAGAAAGCATAAAAGGTTATGTTGATATAATGATTAATTTTGAAAAACATATGAGCAATGAACAAAAACTTTCCTGGGCTCAGAAACAAACTTATATTGCTTTAGGAAATGCGTTAAATGGAGCTAAATATTTAGGATTTGACTCCTGCCCAATGGAAGGCTTTAATCCTCAAGAGTATTCTAAAATTCTTAATCTACCAAAAAATATTGTACCTACAGTTGTATGCCCTTTAGGTTACGGAACTGATAAACCTAAACCAAAATTGAGATTTGAAATGAAAGATTTAAAAATAGATTTTCAATAAATGATCACATGAATTCCCAAATCATACGCGTTGAGAAATTATTAAAAAAATTCAATATAAATTTGTCATAAGGTATATAAATAAACAAGTCTATTTTTAAGTATGAAAGATCTTGGTAACAACAAAATCTCTATTACTACTTCTAATGGTGCTGAAATTATTGGTGATTATTATCATAGCGATTCAAACAATGGAGTTATTATGATTCCTGGTTTTAGCGAGCCTAGAGACCTTTCAGAAATGTTAGCTCAAGAGTTAAGTAAAGATTTCAAAGTATGGAGTTTCGATCTTAATTCTCAAGGAGAAAGCACAGGCAATTGGAATTTAGAAGACATGGTTTCTAGCTTTAAAGAAGTTCAAAAAGAAGTTAAGAAAAATTATGGTTTGGAAAAACTTGGAGCTCAAGGCAATAGTACTGGAGGAATAATTACAGGGGTTATAGCTTCAAGTGAAGAAAGTGTTTTAAATGCTATTTGCTTGACCAGTACACCTATTGCGTTGCAGGAT
Source organism: archaeon (assembly GCA_016213425.1). GTDB lineage: Archaea > Nanobdellota > Nanobdellia > Woesearchaeales > ARS49 > JACRKG01. Next base: position 7,386 of record JACRAI010000015.1, read on the forward strand.
GCATTTGATGAAAAATACAGAAAATGGCTGAAAAGATTACCTCAAGCATTAATAAAATGGGGCGCTGTGAAAGCATTCAAGTTATTACAAAAAAAACATGGTGGAGAACAAAGAGAAGACAGAGTTAAAAGTGAAAGGGATCATTTAAAATTAGGCAGCGCAAAAATTTATAACATAAAAAAAGCAGTAAAAGATGTTGACACTGCACCAATGCTTGATGAATACTCGCAAAAAATAACTGCACCATTATTATTTATTTATGGCGGGGAAGATCATACTAGCGGTTTCAAGGATGGAAAAGCTCCTGAAAGATTCAATAAAATGTATTCAAAAATTAAGAGTAAAGAAAAACAATTAAGAATATACCCTAAACTTAACCACAGATTATATCCTGTTCCTCAACCAAAAGAAAACTTGCCTCCAAAATACTATTTAGTAAAACAAGATATTGCTGAATTCTTTAAGAAATATCTGATTTAGAACAAATATACCTTCAGTATCTAAATCTTTTTTCATAATCTTTGTGGTCAAACCATTCTAGAATTATATTCATCACAGTTACTTCCCCGGTTTCTATTGTATAAACTAATCTCCATGCATTAGGCAAATCATATTTCCACAAGTTGGTTATTTGATAACTTTGAATATACATCTTAGGCCATAACGATTTTTTTATTTTTAATCCACAATTAGGATTCTTTTTTAAATCAATAATTGCTCTATTAATAAAATCATAAAGTTGTTTGTCCTAAAATTTACCTCCTTTTAAAAGTTCAAACTCCTCCTTAAGCTTACTTGAAATAAAAGCTACTGAAACATTTTTATTCATTTTACAACCAATCTTTCTTCTATTAATTTTTTAATTCTTTGAGGATTATATGTCCAAATAACACAACCATCTTTATCTATCATGATTTTTCCAGACTGCTCTAAGTAATCCAGTATTACTTGAAAAGTTTGGTACATCATTTTTTTAGGTAATTTTTTCCAAAGTTGATACTTGCCGCATTCTTGACTGTATTTTTGAGTTGTTTTTTCTACCATAATAACAGATTCAAGTGTCGGACTGTGTAAAATAGTTTCTTGGTACATATTATATAACAATATATAAGAAAAAATATTTAAGCTTTTCGAAAAAAGTATTCAAAAACCACAATGTTTAAAACATCTTAAACAGAGTGATATTCAATGATACAATTTCTTTTGGTGCTCGCCACTGGATTAATTGCTCAACTGATTGATGGCGGCTTGGGAATGGGTTATGGAGTTACTTCTACATCACTGCTTCTTCAACTAGGTTTTACAACTGCAATTGCAAGCGCTACGGTTCATTTTGCAGAAATTTTTACAACATTCTTCTCAGGAATATCACACTTAAAATTCGGCAATGTAGATAAAAAAATATTTATACCATTAGTAATTTCAGGAGTTATTGGGGGAATTGTTGGTGTTTATTTATCTGTTAAATTACAGAATACTGACTCTATAAAACCATTCGTCTCTGTGGTATTATTAATTCTGGGATTAGTAATGATTTACAGATTCATATCTAGACATGAACATTGTGAACACGTAACTCCGAGCAGAAAAAGAACTTTTTTAATTGGTTTCCCTGCTGCACTTATTGATGCCTTGGGCGGAGGAGGCTGGGGGCCAATAACAACTCCTGCACTAATACTTCATAATTCACATCCTAGAAAAGCAATAGGGTCTGTAAATCTTGCAGAATTTTTTGTTACACTTGCAATTTCAATATCATTTTTATTAATGCTGCCAAAAATAGAATGGACAGTCGTCCTTCCTCTGCTTGTTGGAGGACTTATAGTTTCTCCATTCTCGGCATATATTTCAAAAAGAATCCCTCATGGAGCTCTAGGAATACTCGTAGGATTTACTATAGTTATACTAAGTTTAAGAACAATACTTAAATCGCTGGGAATTGATTTTATTTTTTAAAAAAGATTGCAAAAGAAACATCAAATAAAGAACGAAAAAAAGTCTAAGCTAGAACTTTAAATTTCCCCTTCTTAAAATCAGCTAAGCTCTTCTTGAAATCCTCAACTACTTCAGTATCAATGAAATATAACTGGACAAAATATTATTTAAACCTATCTGATCTAAATTACTCTCTTACTGCAGGCCTGAAATATTGATGAGTTTTGAATCTACGAGAGAAAAATAGCGCAAGATTTATATATTATAGGATATTTTTATATCCTAAAATGGTTAATTTACAATTAATTCGCAAAATCATAGAATCAGAGGATGTTATAGTTCCCGTACTTTTCAAACCAGTTCAATTCAATATACTAAAGAAATTAGATAAAAATTACAAATTAACAGATAATGAAAAAAGATATTTGCGCGGAAAAATGCATAAAAAGATTATTGCATTAGAAAAATTAATGCAAAAAGAGGAAATATCAAACGAACTTGTTATATTTCTTAACAACATCAATTCATACTACATAACAGGTTTAGAAGCGCTAAAACACAATGGATATGGCTGGTATTATGAACCTAAATCAGTGGAAATTATCAACACAAAAATCAGCGGAATGATTAATTTATTGGGTAAATCAATCAAATTTATAAAAATTAAATCAGTGGCGAAAAGCAAAATAGTTACTAATAGAGAAACAGGATTAAAATATGCAACTAACCCTCAAATAATAAAAGATGTTGTCTTTACAAAAAACAGTTATACTAAAAATATTTGCAATCAAATGCTGAACCGATATGGAAAAATGTTCAGTGATAAAAATAAAGCAGTGATAAAAGAAGCAAAAATTGATTATTCGAAGTATGGTGTCTAAATGGCAAGAATATTAGAAATACTTGAAGAATTTTTAAAAGAAGTTGAAAAAGATAATCCGTTTAATCTGGTGCTTAAAGGGGGAACCGCACTCTCCTTATATCACTTAAACCACCACAGAGAATCTGAAGATCTTGATTTTGATGCAGAAAAACATTTTATTAAAGACTGCAAAAAAATAGAAAACTATCTAGCATCAATTCTTGAAAAATTAAAAAATACTCAAAACATAAAAGAGTTTAAAATACAAAAATCAGGTTTTGCAGCAACTAATAGATATCACATAAAAATAGAACTTGAAACACACAAAATATATTACACTAAAATAGACATAGATTTTGTGGAACTTCCTAAAAATCTAATTAAAAACAATCAATTAAATTTGTATTCAAAAGAAAGAATGCTGATTACAAAACTAATTACTTTTATGAACCGAAAAGAATTCAAAGATTTATATGATGTCTCTTATTTGGCAGAAAAAACCAATCTGGATAAATTTAAAGGTAAAAAAGAAACGATCAAACTTATTGAAGACGCAATAACAACAATGCAACAAGAAGATATTAAAAAAATGTTTAAACTTGCATTTAGAAATGTTGACTTAAAATTTAAGAATCTTAAAGAATCACAACTTCAAAATTTTGTAGAAGAAACAATAAAAAAATTAAGAATCATGATAAACAAATTGAAAAAATATGAATGAAAAACATAACAACTACGTTGATCACATAATTAAAATTTAAAGTTAAAAAAAATCACTGTCTTGGTGCAAGTCTGAAATATGGACAAGGTCTTGAATCTGCAAGAACTCTTTCTGTTTCTTTAATTCTTTCTGGGCCTGTAATTTGGTAATCAAAAGGCTTTTCTGCTTCGCAACATACAGTTGTATAACCGTGTCCCGTGAAAAAACTTTGAAGTCTTGGGCACATAACGTAACTTTGTCCTGAGCTCAAACCTACTACGCCATCTCGATCTCCTGAGTTAGGAAATATTGATACTTCAACAAAAGCATTGACAGGTTTTGATTTATTTGAAGCTCCACCGCATTGTATTGAATGAGTTTGAACCGGTCGTTCTCCTCTAGATTCAGCAACTAGTTTTGCAAGATCTGCAACTTTAGAAGCCAAAGCATTCAAACCAAAAACATCTCCTTCGAAAGCAAATGTTCCCTCAACTTTCTCGTGAAGCGTACCAATGTGGTCTACGCCTCCTGTAAATTTGATTTGTCCTGTCATTTTATTTATTCCTCCTTATAATTATTAATTTTTTACGCTTACAACTGTTGAAGGGTTTCTTGCTTCGTAATCTTCAGCAACTTTGAAAGCGTAATCTGCAACGGATTCTGGAGTTCTAAAGTGAACATCATCTTTGTTTTTTACTTCAACAAAAATAGGTACAGAATCTTGGCCCATTCTACCTGGGAAAACTCTTGTGCAAAAAATTACTAATTCTTCATTGTATCTTCCTTGAGTTCCATTAAAAGGACTTGTGACTGCCGCAGTATAATGAACATTACCCTCGTGTACATCTCCAACTTTTCCTACTTCTTCAAGAACTTGCTCTAAATTTTCCATAACGACTTGTGCATCACTAGGCACTTTTCTTAAATCTCTAACCATTTTATTCATTCCTCCAAAAAATATTATTTTAGTTCAAGTATGAAACACTTATATATAAAGCTTTCGATTTTTAACCACTTGAAAGTAGTAAATATTAAATACTCTTGAGTTTAACAACACTCATGACAGCAAAAATACAATATTCAGATAATACTTTAACCATTGATACAAAGAATGGTGCAGTTTTGAAAGGGGATTTTTATGATAATACTTCTAAAAACGGAGTGATTCTTTTACCAGGGTTTACAGAGCATCGCTCAACTCTTGACAATTTAGCTCAAGAGTTAAGTAAAGATTTCAAAGTTTGGAGTTTCGATCTTAATTCTCAAGGAGAAAGCACAGGCAATTGGGATTTGCATCAAATGAAAGAAAGCTTTTATGAAATACAAGATGCATTAAAGAAGAAACATAAATTAAAAAAGTTAGGCGCACACGGAAACAGTTTAGGCGGAATGACTGTTGGTTTAGTTACTGCAGAAGGAGTTCTCGATTGTATTTGTTTAACTAGCACGCCTGCAGGCTTACAGGACGTCCTTAAAGAAACTTTCAGAAGAAAACTCGAGAAAGTACCTAACAAAATTGCAAGGTATGGAATGATTGCTTTTGAAGCTGTGGCTTCTAAATTAAGCGATAAGCATAAGAAAGCGTATGAACAAATTAAAGCGCAAAAAAGTTTAAAAAACCAAATTCAGTTTGGTGCAGCGAAATTTTATGATGTACATCAAGCAATACACTGGGTAGATAATGCTCCAAGACTTGATGCACAAGTTCAAAGAATAACTCAACCAGTACTAGTTATTTATGGCGGTTCAGATCTTTTTTTAGGAATAAAAGACAGCACACTTCCTGAAGTTTTAAGGAAAATGTATGAACAAATAGATAGTAAAAATAAAGATTTATTAATAATACCTGGAGCCGGGCATAGCTTAGAACTACTTGAACGCGGAGAAGCTTTATGGGGAAGACATCCAAAGTACAGATTTGTTAAAGAAATTATTGCTAAACATTTCAGAGAACATTTAGGTTGAATTCTATTAAAGTGTTTTTTCAGAATTTTATCTTCTGTTTACCTCACTATCGTTCGGATTAGACTTCAGACGCCTCTGCAAATAAGCATTTTAATTTTAGGCAGAGTCATCTTCAAAAAGAATCGGTAAAGATCAAATTGATTAATTGTTCAAACTCTAATATATAAAAGACGTTTAACTTTTCAACCCCTTTCTTTTGCGTAACCTTTATAAATCTCCCTTTATTTTTGGCTGTTATGGGGCGAATAAAAACTAAATTAATCAAAAGGTTAACAGTTAGCATGCTTAAAGAGTACCCTGAAGTTTTCACTAAAGAATTCGATTCAAACAAAAAATTAGTTGAAGGTTATTTAGAAAATCACAGTAAAAGGTTAAGAAATGTTGTTGCTGGTTACGTTACTAGACTTAAGAAAACTGAAAAGTATTAGGGGGGAATAAAATGACAGAAGAAACACCGAGGGCAGATGACAATTCTATTTTTATCGGTTTAAAACCGTTCATGAATTATGTAACTGGAGTAGTAATGCAGTTCACAACCAAAGGTGCGCCAGAGGTAATCATAAAAGCTAGAGGAAAATTTATTAGTAGAGCTGTAGACGTAGCAGAAGTTTCAGCTAAAAGATTTCTAGATAATAAAGTGGCAGTAAAAGGAATTCAAATTAATTCAGAAGAATTCACTAACAAAGAAGGGAGACAAGTAAGAGTGAGCACAATTGAAATAACCCTTGAAAAAGTAGGCGAATTACTAACAAGAGAATAAACAAATTCATGATAAAAGCAGTCTTATTTGATTTTTGGGGAACACTTGCCGAGAACGGAACATATTCACCTCTTAGGCAAACTTATGAAATGTTCAGATTGAGAATACCTTTCGGAAATTTCGTTACTAGTTTTGAACAAGTAGTAATGACAAAAAAATATGAGGACAAAACAGAAGCATTCACAAAAGCTTTAGATTTGCTTCACAGAACACCTAGAGGAGATCAGCTTGACAAATTAATTGGTTTATGGAATAAAAACGTTCTTTTAGCAACTCTTTATCCTGAAACAATAGAAGTACTCGAAGAATTAAAAAAAAAAGGAATAAAAATAGCTGTGCTTTCTAACACTCCTAGTTTTACTGGAAGAGATGTCCTTCAAAAATTTGATTTAGAAAAATATTTTGACGTTGTAATGTTTTCTTACGAGCAAGAAATGTTAAAAACAGACCCTGCATTCTTCAAAAAAACCCTCAAAGAATTAGGAGTGAAAAAAGAAGAAGCATTAATGATAGGAGACAGCCTGCCAACAGATGTTAAAGGAGCTGAAGCTGCAGGAATAAAAGCAGTATTAATTGATAGAAAAAACAACCGAGAACACCCAGAAAAAATTCTAAATTTAAAACAAGTAATGAAATATTTAGAATAAAACAAGCATTATTAATTCTTTAAAACATTATTTGCAAGCATACAAATATTTATTAAACTATTCAAGTAGCCAGTGTATGAAAGAGTCTGGTTTAAAGGGGGATTAAAATGCTAACTATTGTTGTGGGCGCTCAGTGGGGCGATGAAGGTAAAGGAAAAATTATAGATTTTCTTGCAGAAAAAGCAGACCTTGTTGTTAGATATCAAGGAGGAAACAACGCAGGACACACCGTAGTACACAATGGAACAACATAACAATTACATTTAATGCCTTCAGGAGCAGTTCAAAACAAAGAAGTTAGCTTAGGCGCAGGAGTAGTTATTGACCCAAGAGTTCTGTTTGAAGAAATAGAAAATCTAAAAGCTAAAGGAAAAACGGTTAGTTTAACAATAGACCCAAGAGCACACATAATTCTTCCTCATCACGCACACCTAGATGTTTTAAGAGAAAAAGGCACAGGAAAAATCGGAACAACAGGCAGAGGCATAGGTCCAGTACATGAAGATAAGTATGGAAGAAAAGGAATACGATTTGAAGAATTCATAGATAGTGAACGATTTTCTAAACGAGTTAATCATCTTGAAATCGAAAAAGCCTTTTTAATAGAAAATTTTCATTGCGACAGCATTAATGAGTGTAGAGAGCACATACCAAGATATCACGAATTAGGCAGTAACCTAAAAAAATATGTTGGAGATGTAGCATTAAAAGTAAATGAATACTTAAACAAAGATAAAACAGTCCTGTTAGAAGGAGCACAAGGAACTTTCTTAGATATTAATTTCGGAACTTACCCTTATGTTACTTCATCCCACCCAATATCTGGAGGTGCTTGCGTTGGCGCAGGAATCAGTCCTAAAAAAGTAGATCATGTTATAGGAGTTACAAAAGCATACACTACAAGAGTCGGGCAAGGACCTTTCCCAACTGAACAAAATAACGAATTAGGAGAAGAAATGAGACAAAAAGGCAACGAATTCGGAACAACCACAGGAAGACCACGAAGATGCGGCTGGCTTGATTTAGTAATGTTAAGATACAGTCACTTATTAAACGGATTCACTGAATTAGCTATAACAAAACTAGATGTTCTTTCAGGATTAAAAAAAATAAAAGTGGCAATTGCTTATGAATGTGAAGGGGAAATAATAAAAGAATGGCCTACAAACCTTGAAATACTAGAAAAATGCAAACCAATATACACAGAATTTGACGGCTTCGAATTAACAGGCAACGAATTACCTAAAGAAGCAAAAATTTATTTAAAATTCATACAAAAAGAAATAAACACTCCGATAAAAATGGTTTCAGTAGGCGCAGATAGAGAAAAAACTTTGTTTTTATAGATTATAGAATAGAAAAGATTTAAAACAAGCAATTATTCCTGCTCATTATGGATATAGTTCCCTTAACAGATCGTTATTATGAAAACATAAAAGAGCTAGAACCATTCACAGGAGAAAAAGCACTAGCAAAATACAGAATTCTAGTGGAATGCAAATATTTAGTTTGGCTTTCAAACAAAGGAGTGATAAGAACTTTTTCTAATGAAGAAAAAACTCTTTTATCAAGCTTAAATAATATAACTGAAGAAGATTTTTCGATAATAAAACAAATCGAAAGAAAAGGATACAATGGAAGACTTCCAGTTTATCATGATGTTAGAGCTGTAGAAGTTTACATAAAAGAAAAACTAAATCAAACAAGCCTAAAAGACTGCGTTAACTGGCTTCACTTCGGATTAACTTCTGATGATACAAATAATATTGCTTACGCATTAATACATACAAGCATAATAAATAAAGTTATCACGCCAAATTTAGAACAAATATTAAATTCCCTGTTAGAATTATCAAAACAATTCAGAAACGCAGTTATTCTTGGCAGAACACACGGACAACCTGCCACAACTACAACTTTTGGAAAAGAATTATTTAATTTTTATGAAAGAATAAGAAAAGAAAAAGAACATTTATCTTCATTAAGTTATGAAGCAAAACTCAATGGTGCAACAGGAAATTACAGCGCACACATGGCAGCATTTCCTGACGTTAATTGGACTCAATTCTCAGTAGATTTCATAAATTCATTCAATGAAGAAACTTTCGGAGTGAAATTAAGTCCCAATTTAACAACTACCCAAATCGAACCTCATGATTCTTTTGCAAGAATTTGCGACAGCTTAAAAAGAATTAATACAACAATAACAGGATTAAATCAAGACATATGGGGATACATAAGTGATGAATGGCTGGCTCAAAAAACAGGAAATTACGCAGGATTTTCATACATAGGCTCTTCATCAACAATGCCTCACAAGTTAAACCCAACAGATTTTGAAAACAGCGAAGGAAACTTAGGCTTAGCAAACGCTCTTCTAGAATTCTTCTCAAGAAAACTACCAATCTCAAGATTCCAAAGAGACATATCAGATTCAACAGTATTAAGAAACTCAATAATAGCATTCGCATACTCATTAAATGCATACAAAGCATTACTGAAAGGATTAAGCAAAATAGATGTTAATTATCCAAAAATTAAACAAACACTTGAAGAACACCCAGAAGTTATAACTGAAGGAGTGCAAACAATCCTAAGATCACTCAATTATGATGAACCTTACGAAAAAATGAAAGAATTATCTAGAGGAAAAAAAGTAACCCTTGAAGAATTAAGAGCATTCATTCAAACATTAAATGTACCTCAAGAAATGAAAGAAAAACTACTAAATTTATCTCCAGAAAATTATTATGGAATGGCAGATAAATTTATTCCGGAATAAACTTTGAATTTTATTCAGTTTTTTGCAACAACTTCTAATTCTTTAAGTCTGTTAAAAACATACTCTGTCTCTTGCTCTTTGCCTTTGCTTTTCAAGTAATCCGTAATTAATTTTTCAGTTGATTCAACATTCGGCTCAGAAGGATTAACAACATATTTTTTCTTTAAAAAATCAACAACTGAACTATGAATTGAAAAACCAAACTGCTTAAACTTTTTTTCATACAATGTAGATCTAACATAATGTGTATGATACTGTCCATATTGATCATTAAGCACTGAAAATCTTCTTAATGTTAAATCTTTAAAGAAACCTATTTCAAAAAGCTTCCCAGATTCTAAATCCCATGCAACAGATTCCAAACCAAAAAAAGCAGTTTTTAACCTGGTGCCTATTGAAGGAGCTTCATTGTGTTCTTTGGAATATTTTGATTGCGTGAAAGGAATTATATCTACACTTTTACCATTTGGCAAGTCCAGCTTGTAAGAATTATACCTGTTGCGTTCAAGTTGCCCAATGCTTGAAAGTGCTTTTTGCATGTCTTCTTCTGTCACTGTTTTTGAAGCGTCATCAAGAACTAGATCAAGATCATTAATAGGTATTTCCACATTGTTGGCTGTTGAAATAAAAAAATCTCTTATAATTCCCCCAAGAACATAAACTTTTGAAGGAGCTCTTGATTGAACATCTTTATAGACGGTCAAATAACCATTTTTATCCAAAAAATTCTCAAAAGCAGGAACTTGCTCTGAGAAATCATGCTCGTTAACAGGTAAATTTATTTTCATCTACACCACCCAAAAAAAAAGAAATGTTAAACACTTATAAATATTTATGTAAAAAAAACACAAGATTTATAATCAAAAATAAAAAACAAAACAACATGGACAACTGCATCTTTTGCAAAATAATAAAGGGGGAAATTCCTTGTGAGAAAATTTATGAAGATGAATATACTTTAGCATTTCTTGACATTATGCCTGTAAATGAAGGACATACACTAGTAATACCTAAAAAACATTCAGAACAATTAATATTAAATCATGATGGAGATTTACATCACGTTATGGACACGATAAGAAAAGTTGTTCCAATAATACTTAAAGCAGTAAAAGCCGATGGCTGGAATTTAGGGGTTAATAATGGAAAAGCAGCAGGACAAGCAGTATTTCACACTCATTTTCACTTAATTCAAAGATTTGCAAATGACGGCTTAAAACACTGGCCTCACAAGAATTCTACGCCAGAAGAAAGAACAAAACTAGCTGAAAAAATACAACAAGTCCTAAAGTAAAGTCACAGGACACCCTTTTTCTTAGCAGATAATATCCGTTTCACCAAAGCTAAAAAGCCGTAACCTTTAAAACCCCAAACCATAAACCACAAACCAACAACTAATTGGCGGAGTAGCTTAGCCTGGTCTAAAGCGCCACGCTCATAACGTGGAGACCACGAGTTCAAATCTCGTTTCCGCCATTTTGTGCTAAGAACTCTTGAATTAATTATTTTGGCTTTAAGAGCTTATAACGCCGAAATTTCAGCGTTTTGCAGCTTTGCTTTAGCAAACCTAAAATTGTTTTATTCTAGTTTTTGCACGATTTTCGCGAGTTCAATCAATCCTACTTGTTGAACTCTCGTTCGTACACTCGATAAAAACTTTAAAGTTAATAAAGTTTCCTCTTTTTTTGTGATTTGAACGCTCGTTTATATTAAATAGCTTTCGTGTTTGTTCTTCTTCTCGCTTAATTTTTCTAACTTTTGGTTTAGTTTCAGGATTGTTGAATGGATTTCATTAAATTTGTTCTCAAACAATAAATCTTTTTCTAAAGCAAGAAATCTAAGATAATCAGAAATATTCGAATGACCTTTAGCATGAACTATGTTTAACAACCGCTGATATTGCGATGTACTCATG
>JACRAI010000104.1 GCA_016213425.1 archaeon
ACGTTATCTAGTTTTAGAATTGGATGATTTGGGTTTATGTCTGCGACAACATCTAATCCTGCGCCAGCTATTTTTTTGTTTTGTAATGCTTTGAAAAGTGCTTCCGTGTCAACATGTTTGCCTCTTGCAGTATTGATCAGTATTGCATTATGTTTCATGAGATTTAGCTCTTTTTCTCCAATTATATTTTGGGTTTCTTTTGATAGTGCAAGATTTATTGAAACTACATCACTTAACTTAAGAACTTCTTTAAGCGTCATCAAAGTAACACCTTTAATTTTTTTAGGAGATCTATTGTATGCAATTACTTTCATTCCTAATCCTTGAGCTAGTTCAGCAACTCTAGTACCTATATTTCCTAAACCTATAACGCCCATTGTTTTACCTCTAAAATTGAATCCCCAAAATTTTTTGTGCTCAATATTTCCTGGGTCAATTTCGAGAAGAGTTTTTCTAAAAACTGAATCTCCTAATACAATATTTCTATTTACTGCAAACATTAAAGCAATAGCTTGTTCAGCAACTGAATCAGTACCAAAATTAGGAACGTTAGAAACTTTAATGCCCTTCTTTTTAGCAGCGGCGATATCTACTAGGTCGTAACCAGTAGAATTAACTGCTAGAAGTTTTAGTTTATTAGTACTTTCTAAAACTTTTTTGTTCAAAGGCGTAATGAAGCAATCAGCAATACCGATATCAACATCACTGAGTCTTTTAATTGCGTCGGACTCATTAGTGGTATTCTCGTAAATAACTAATTTTCCTAACTTTTTTAAACGTTCTAAATGTGATTTAGCGAAAAAACAATCATTCAATACTGCAATTCTCATGATGTCTAATTATTCATGCTTATTAAAAAACTTTACTTTTTATTTATTTTCAATTTATTGAATTTGTACTATTTTTATTTAGAGCAAAATTGACTATTTTCAATTATTTGAAAATAGAAAGTTTTATATATTTGAATGTTTTAGCTATATTCAATATATTGATTTTATGGTGAGGTTATGTTTTTAGAACAAAGTTTTGGATCAAAATCAAAAATTAAAATTTTGAGAGTTCTTGCAGAAGTGAGAACTGCATATAATCTTAAGTCTTTACGTGAAGAAACTGCTTTAAGCACCGGAATTTTATCTATGAGTTTAAGAGAATTAGTGGAAGAAGAAGTTATTATTAGACTAAAGGGCAAAAGGAAGGAGCGTCTTTACAAGTTTAACACCAATAATTTTTATGCTTCTGCCATTCTTGAATTATTTAAGCAAGAAAAGACTATTCAGAGAAAAGGAGTTGTAATGGTTAATGTGTGGAATGTGCTTGAGCAAGTACTAAGTCAATTAAGAAAAGAAGTTAGCTTAATTCTTTTGTTTGGAAGTCATGCGAGAGGGGAAGCAACTATCACGAGCGATATTGATTTATTAATTATTCCTAAAGAAAAAATTAATTTTCAAAATCAGAAAGATAAAATTGAAGATATTGATAAAAGGATTACGCCTCTAATACTAAATTTAGAAACATTAAAAGCTCACGTCAAAAATGAAACTCCTTTAATCCAAAATATTAAAAAGGACGGAATTCTACTTTTCAAAAGCGAAGATATGAGCAAAGATGAAGAATTAATTAACAAACTAATACCAATATACACTAAATTGAAGGTCTAAAGTATGGATAAAGAATTGAAAGCGAAGTGTTTACAACCTCGAACAATAACCCAAAAACCTTCAGTTTCTCTAATACAAAGAAAAGAAGAAATGAGTTCTATAGCTGAACAACACAAAAATAGTTCAGAGTATTTTCTCAAAGGAGCAGAAGTTGTACTAAACAGTGAAACCCCATTACTATCAATTCTTCTAGCATACTTTGGAATAGAACACAAAGCAAACCAATTATTAGCGCTCCATGGCTATAAAGTGGAAAGTCACATCTGCACACAACTATGCTTAAGCAGAGTTTTAGGCAAGAAAGAGTTAGCCAAAACATTAAGCAACGTATTTGAAGAAAGACAAAGAATAGGCTACAGACTATTCGCGAAATTCAACGAAGAAGAAAAAAAGAACGCAATCCAGTTTATAGAAACACAGGTCAAACCATTTGTGAAAGAAGTAAACAAATTAATAGAAACAACATCCTAAACAAACGTATTTTTTTAATTATTTCTAATTATTAATCATCTTCTCAACATCTTCAATAACTCTTTTTTCGAAATCTGCGCTTTTTTCTCCTTCTTGTTTTTCTGTGCTTAATGCTTGCATTATTTTTTGAGTAAATTCCTGGCCGAACGCTTGTTGATCTAAATGTTCTTTTATTACTGCACTTTCTACGTCTTCAACATTCTCACTTTTAATTTTTATTTCTTCAAAATCTTTGCTCTGTAATTGTGAAGTGTTTTTTAATACAACAAATGCTTTTTTTTCTAATAAATTATTCATGATTTCTGTGAAGTTTATATCTGAAGGCTTTCCAGAACTTAAAGTTCCTTTTAGTTTTATCGTAACTATACAATCACTCAAATCTGTGTTAGTGATTTCTTTCAATTCCTGTTTTACTTGCTCAACACTTTTATTGTCGCAGTCTATTCTATAACTTAGTGTTTCATGAAATTTTACCGGAATATGTTTAACTTCATTGTTTTCTACCATTGCAAAACTTCCATGTTTTAGTTTTTCTAATTCGCTGAAACTATTGGGAAATACAGGTCCTGGATAAATAATGTTAGGGTACGCTTCTAGAGAATTCTTTTGCAATACATGAACGTGTCCTCCAGCATAATAATCAAAAAATTTAGGAAAGTATGAGACATTCATTCCTTCAATATTTTCAAAACCTTTAGGCTTGAACTCGTTAAGAGCACAATGAAACATGAAAATTTTGTAGCCTTCTTCTTTTTCTAAGTCTTCTCTTAACAACTCTTGATAATATTGGACATCTAAACCGCCTCGTTTTCCTATTATTCCAGTTATCTTTACTTTTGTCTTTTCATCTATAGTAAACTTGAGTTTTAACTTGTTTTCCACTACTTCTCCTTTAGCAACGTTGAATCCCAAACCAGCATCTTCTATTATTGAAAGCATAGTTTTTCCTGAAGGACTAAAGTCATGGCTTCCTGCAATAAAATAAACGGGTATGTTGTTATCTTTTAGTTTTTTTAATTGTTTAATACACACTTGTAACGATTCCATATCTGGAAGTGCAGTGTTAAACAAATCTCCTGCGATAAGAACAAAATCAATTTTTTCTTTAACACAATAATCTATTACGTAGCAAAAACTCTTGTTATTTAACTCTTTAAGTTTTGGTTCTCTCCATCCTCCAAGATGGCAATCTGCCATGTGTGCAAATTTCATGTCATTTCTTCAAAATTTTTATTTATTTTTTCTTCTTTTTTCATTTCTTCGCTAAAGAATGGAATTTTTACAGGTATTGCAAATTTTGTAAATGTTGAAGTAATTATTGCTTCACCCTTGTCTAATGAAGCGATATTTCTGTCATCTTTGCTCAAATCTTGAGCTGCACTTTCAATAAGAGCTTGTCTTTCTTGTTTTAGTTCTGTGCCTAAAAGTATTTTTGTGTTCAAGTTTGCCAGTATCTCTCTAGGAATTAAAGAGGGTAATTGTGTTATTGCTGTTAAACCAATGTTGAATTTCCTTCCTTCTCTTGCAATAGTTGCAAATATGTTGTTTCCTTTTTCTAAAACACTTTTACCTAAAACTCTCGGAGCTTCTTCTAATACTATGCTTATCGTGGTATCATTGTTTTCTTTTGACTCAGAAAATAATTCATGGGAAATAATGCTACCTATTAACAGCTCAACTTGGCTGTTAAAATTATTTGTGTTAATTATTACTGTTTTTTTGTTTTTCAAATCATTTGTTATGTCTTTTATTGTTGTTTCTCCAACAGTTAAGTCAAAAACTCCTTTACACTGAATTTTATTTTCCACAACACTTAAATTTAACAAATTCAGGATTATTCTTTTCAACACACTAAGTGTTGCTTCATGAAAACTAACTTGCAGAGGTTTTTCCAAAACTATGCTCTCAATCCATTCTTCTTTATGTTCTTTATAATAAGACTGCAGTGCTTGTGATTGTGCATCACTCCAGTAAACAACGCCCTGAAAGTGTTTAGGTTTCAACAATTTTATATTAATTTTAAGAGTTCTTTCACCTATAGGAACATTGTTTTGAGAGTAATAAACTAGTTTTCTTCTTGCATTAGGATGATTTTTAAGACCAAACTTTGCTTTACCATAATACTCATCGTGCGGGTCTAAAACTAATAACCCGCAATAGTCATCCCAAAGAACGCCCCAAAGAATATTATTCATCAGAACACTTTTCCCTCTACCCGTTGTTCCAGATATTAGTACGTGGTGGCTGAAAACTTTTTTTCCATCTACAAAGAGAGGAAAATCCAAGACTTGACTGCCGCTTCTCAAATCTCCAAGACACAATGCGTTTTCTGGTTTGCTTAAAAACTTTAGATCTTCACTTCTAACTTCTCTAACTTCTGAAAAAAAGCCAGGCAAAGTTTTGCAAGCTCTAGCCACATCGTTTTCTATAAATAAAAGCGATTTTGCAAACGCTAAATTGTAATTTCTTAAATTTTGGTCCATTAATTTTAAGTCATTGCTTTCTTCTATTTTAAGTCCCGAAATGAATTCTAGTTGTTGCTGTGAAAGCTGAGAGCCAAAAGCAAGGTTGAAAACTTGTAAAAGCACTTTTCCTTTGTTGTTTTCTGCAATCATTAACTCGCCCAATTCTATGAATGTGCTGCTTTTTTTTCTTATGCAGATGTTTTCAAAATCTCCAGAAATAATTATTCCTTTCATTGAACGAAAATAATTTAAAAGAATTTATAGGTTTTTCGTACAATAAACAAAACATTTAAATACAAAACTAACCGGTCTGTAGTCTGGTGTTTGAAGTTTGCAGTAGGGTATTGAGAGTCATTCAGGTTTTGAGGCTGCTCGTACCACTAACCGCAAACTAGGAACTAAAAAAGAGGTGTAAATTATGTTAAAGCTATTATGGGATCCATCTGATGCAATTTCAGACATTAAACAAAATAAAAATCACTTAACAGTCATTTTAACACTATTGGTAAGCAGTTTATTTTTAGGTTTAGCCACTACATTTCTTTTATGGCTTGCAGTGCCTTTACAAAAAGCAGCGCTCTTTGGAGTTGGCATGTTCTTATGGATAATTCTGGTTTCATTATATTTTGGTCTAGCAACTAAAATTACTATGAAAGGTTTAACTGGTGCAGGAGATTATTTTTCTGGGCTTTCTAGCATGGTTTATCCTCATTTTCCTTTTGCAACTGGGATGTTATTGAGTTCTGTTTGTATTGTTTGGTCTATCGCACTGAATAATCAAATAATGAATTTTTTCTTTTTGGGTTTGATAGTTCTTATTCTTCCATTAACTGTTTGTTTATCTCTTGCTAGTTTTTACAGGTGCGCTAAAGAATTGTTTGATACGAATATGTTTACCGCAGTTATGGGATTACTAATTGTTAAAATCTCATCCATTATTTTATTGCTAGCAGTGTATGGCGCATTTCTAATGTTAACAAAAGGTATATCTGCATTTTCATTTTTAGGACTAACAGATATTTATTTATTATAAAAATGACAGCACCACTAAAACAAAAAGAAGTACAGAAAGCATTAGATGAAGCAAAAAAATTAGAGAAGCATATTATTTCAGAGGAAGAAATCATAAAAAAATACAAAGAAGGAATAAACAATTTAGAAAAATTAAAAGATTTACTCAAGCCTTCCTGGTTTATTAAAGACGAGCACAAAGTAAAAAGTAAGAAGAAAAATAAACACAAACTGAGCTAGCTCAGTTGTGCACATTTGAGCTTGCTCAAATTGTGAAATAATTACTCGAGAATAGACAATTTATAGACGAAAACTTTATAAATACCAACTCTTTAGGAAAATCATTATCGAATTTAATCGTCGATAAAAAAGGGGATGTTTTATTTTCCCGAAAAAAAATTAAAAGGAGGCTATATAAAAATGGCACAAAAAGTCGCAAAAGTAGGAGTAAAAAAACAAGCAGGCTACCTTTATTTCGTAGACAAGAAAGGAAACGTAGCTAGAGCTAAAATGGCTAGAGGAAAAAAAGGCAAAGGAGGAAAGCCAGAAGTTGTTGCTCAAGCAGGAGTAAAAAAAGAATCAGGCTACCTATACTTTGTAGATAAGCAAGGAGATGTATCCAGAGCTCAAATGGCTCGTGGCGGAAGAAAGAAGAAAAGAAAGTAAAATCTTATTTCTTTGATTTTTAACAATTGAGCAAAACTCAACTGTGCGCAACTGAGAAATTCTCAGTTGATCTTTTTCTTTTTTAAAATGAATATTGGTTTACAGAAAACTATTTAAAGAGCGTAGTGTCTCTATAATTATCAAAGGGGTTAAAGGGATGGTTTTCAACACATTTAAGGAATTTTTTGCTAGATTTTGGAAAGATATATTCAAAGGCAGGAGAGATCTTAAGCTAGGTCTTTATGGACCTCCAAATTCTGGAAAAAGCACTTTGGCAAATAGGATTTGCAAAGATTGGTTAGGGGAAGAAATGAGCACCGTAAGTAATATTGCTCATGAGACTCGTGAAATAAAAGTTAAAGAGCAGATTAATATTAAATCTAAGTCCGGTAAAGAGTTGTTTTTTAATCTTGTTGATACTCCTGGGATTGCTACAAGAATTGATTATGAAGATTTTATAAAAGCAGGTTTGAGCGAAAAAAAAGCAAAAAGAAGAGCTAAAGAAGCAACAAAAGGAATCGTTGATGCAATTAAATGGCTTAATGATATGGATGCTGTTGTTGTTGTTTTAGACGCCACGCAAGATCCTTATTCCCAAGTTAACATAACGATAATTGGAAATTTGCAAGCTAGAAATATCCCCGTTATTATTGCTGCAAACAAAACAGACTTAAAAGAGGCTCGACTAAAAAATGTGGAGGCAGCGTTCCCGCAATATCCTGTTGTAGGTATCTCTGCTAAAAAAGGAAAGAATGTTTCCGAGTTTTATGAATCATTGTTTAAACACTTGTAAAAATGGTAACATTACAATTTATCCCGTATAGAGAAATTGAGAATCTCACTAGTGTAGGTAGAATTAGAAAATTGCTGAATGTTGCTAAACAAAACAAAATAGTTCTTTTGCAGGGTAGATTGAGGAGAGAAGAAGAAGCAGAACTTATAAAAGTCACAATGGAAGAGATTAACCGTGAATTTCAAGGAATAGAGTTGGCAGTTATTAATCCTTCAGATAGCGGCACCGGTTTTAGTAGATTCAAGAATAATGTTTTTTCTGTTTTATTAGGTGATAGACAAGGCATAACTATAATAGGACCCGCAAATATTGTTAAGTCAATCAAAAAAGATCCAGATAAAATCGAATTATTAACTTCAGAAAGACTTGTTAAAAAAAGGAGACCTAAATAATGCCACATCAATGTGTTAGATGCAACAAGTTTCACGAAGATGGAAGCAAAGAAATTTTGACTGGATGTTCTTGTGGTGGAAAACTTTTTTTCTTCATTAAAAAAGAAAAACTTGCTGAATTAAAAAAAGAAAAAGATTACAACTTATCTACTGAGCAAAAAGTTCAAATTGAAAAAGATGTTCTTGATTTAATAGGTGTTGACGATCCAGTTCAACCAGTTATTCTAGATTTTGAAAGTATAAGAGTGCTAACCCCTGGAAAATATGAAGTTGACTTAGTTCAATTATTCAAAGGTGAACCTTTAGTCTTCAAACTTGAAGAAGGAAAATATGTTATTGACTTACCAACTACTTTTGAAAGATTAAAATCAGAACCAAATTAAAATCATTCTTCATCCAGGACAATTCTAGCTATATTATTTATGTGCGTTAGTATTTGCTTTAAATTTTCAGAAACTCCTGCCGGGAGAGTGTTTATTTGACTTAAAATTTCATTTCTTTGTCTTGCAAGTTTATCAGCAGTCTCTTTATCTTTAGAAAAAAAACTGTTCATAACAGTGCAGTACTGACTTTCTAGTTCTTCTACTTGTTTTTTTATATTACCGCTAACTTTATTTTTAATGTTAGTACAGCAGTCTGCTAAATTTTCGATATTTATTGCTAAATACCAATAAGTTAATGCTTGATCTGGACGAACTTTTAATTTTTCTGCCATTCTGGTGTCTTGCAACGCACTTTTTAGTAATCTAAAAATTAGAAAATAAATTTTATTTACATCATCATCTTTAAATTGCAGATTCTCATTAGAGTTCACTTCTTTAAACATGCTTCTAACTATCATATCCATTCTTCTTATTGTTTTATTAATATCAATCTCATTCAAGTTAAGCAAATCTTTCACAACTATTCTTTGCTCTGACTGCTCGCTTATTTCCAGTGCAACGAAAGAAGATAGCATGTCTTTGATAATTTGGTTTTGTTCGTCTAGTTTTCTTCCAACAATATTTATAGTATTATAATTATTGATATATGCTGAAGTCAGCTCTCTTTTCAAACTTTCAAATTCTTTCTTGTGATAATCTAAAGTTATCTCTTTTATTTTGTTTGATTCTTTATTTAATGAAGGGCTAACAATTAATTCGTCATCATTCTTTTCATGAACGTACACTACATCTCCTCGTTCTAGCTTGTTTTTTTCAAGCCACTCCT
>JACRAI010000105.1 GCA_016213425.1 archaeon
ATCTTACCAGCTAAGTATTCTGTTTTTGCTGTGAAGACTTCTTGCACTTGCTGGAATTGTTTGGTTGATATTTGTCCGCCGTTAACTAATTGAGACTTAACTTGTTTAAGCAAGTCCTCTTCATTAACTTTGTAAACACCATGTATTGCAAGAATATCTCTTAAAATCTTAGCAACAGTGTCATACAAGTAAACTACAGATTCTTCTTCTTTGATTTTTTCCAGTTGAGTGAACAATTTTCTGATTCGTTTCAAGTATTTTTCTGCACCTGACAACATTTCATCTAATTGTTTACCAGTTATTTCTTTCTTTCCACCATGTTCTAATTCTTTTCTTATCTTTATTAAGTTTTCAAGAATTTTAACATCACTCTCTTCCAACAATTTCTCCTTTTTAACAAATAAATCTCTCAATACTTCAGGAGTTTCTTTAGGTGTTGGAGGCGGTGCTCCATACATCATAATTGCTGCCTGCGAAGGAGTTAGTGTAGACCAGAATAAGTCTTCAATACCTATCTCTCTGATCTTCATCTTGATTCTTTCAATCATTTGCTCTCCAGTGCTCATGTACATATCAATTGCTTCGGGACTTGGTTTGATTCTTCCCATTTTAAGCAGTTGCTTCCATGGCATGAAGATTCCTCTATCATAGAAAGGAACTCCATCTCTTAAAAATGTAAATATTACTGGATGTGCTTCCTTTACGCTTTCCCAGAAATCCGTCAAGATATAAACTTGGATGTTAATCTTATTCTTGATTCCTGTGATTTCTCCAGCTTGGAATCCCATTCCTAAAATAATTTGTCTTAATTTATCTTTTAATTCTGCACGACTCATTTTTTTAACATCAGTGTCATCAATTACTAAAAACACATCAATATCGGATTCTTTTGTTGCTTTACCTTGAACAATACTTCCTGCTAAAACATATGCAACGATGTATTTCTCAAACTTCTTTAAAGTCATTGTTTTGTGAACTTCTGCAATCTTTACAGCAGATAAAGTTCCAGTATCATATACTGGAGCACTCATAGCAATCATTTGCAATCTATCATATTTTCCGTCATAACAATCCTGCCATAGACCGCTTAACATTATAACTTCAACCAATAAATCTTTATCAACTTCTTCAGCAGTTTTTTTTATAATTGTGTTTAATCTTTCATCCATTTCTGATTTACTCATTTTAGAAGGCTCAGAATCATCCACTAGAACTAAAGAATGAATTTTATCTTTCATTTTTTCTAATTGTGCAAGTTCTTCAGGAGCCATTCCTGGTTTTGGCTGTGGTGGAGGAAGTAATGCTACACCAACAATATATTTGCCAAATTTTTCAACAACTGTTTTAGAAAATTTATCTAGTTTAGCTTTAATTTTATCTAACTTCTCTTTTAATTCTGGTGGAATTTGAGGCATTTGCCCTGGTTGAGGCGCCTCCTCTTGTTTTTGTTCTGGTTTTTTTGTCATTTTAAGCCCTCCCTATTGGTTTGTGGTTTATAGTTTATGGTAAAACTTATTCAAACTGCTTTTTGAAAGTAAACACCACTTTTATTTTTAAAATAATTTATTAGCCCGTCCACTAATTCTGTGGTTCTTTCTGAAACTTTTACTGGAAGTCGTTCTCTAGGTCCATCATCACTTTTTAATTCATACGCTGAGTGATTAGGTATTCTGCCATATCCTGAACCGCTTTGTCTTATATCATACTCTGCTGAACATGCTACTGCTAATAAAGCATATAATGCTTGAGTGTTTACTCCTTGAGGAGCATTATCTAATACGCATGCTGCAGATAAATAATCACCTTGATTTGCTAATCTAGCAACAACACTTCCTAAATCACAAACTTTTTCAAATTTTTCCTTATCTGTTTTTTGTCCTTCCATTTTATTACTCCATATCACCACTAATTTATTATCCTCCATAAATTATGGAGACGTTACCTCTAACTAATTCTTTGAATAATTCAAAAGCGTTGCTTCCTCTTCTTAATATTTTTCCTACAAAATCGAAAGCTACATTGTGCAATCCGTTTTCTGCAGGTGTTGGATGAATGCATTTGCTTAATCCTGCAATATTTTTCTCGATTATTTTTTCCATCCATGCAATTGAGAATGCAAAAGCTTTAGCTTCTTCATCAGTAGGATTAGACAACGATTTGCTCATCACGTGGCCAATTTCGTGGCCTATTGTTAACATCATTCTATCTAGATTGTCTTGTTTAACAAAAACTTTATTGACGCCCACACCTTGTGAGTTTAAACTGAATCCTAAGATACCTGGAGAATAATTACCTCCGTGCTCTCCGTGAGCTTTCAAAAATTCTTCTTCATCAAGAACGCTTAAGGATAAATTTTCAGGCCAGTCTTCACCAGTTACTTCTCTGAATGCATTTTATACATCTTCTCTTACTTCTTCAGTTGTTCCAATAAAAGGAGTGACTGGTCTGTTAGCATTCAAGAAATCAGCCGCACTGAAATCTTGTTTAGGAGTTTGATTAGTTAAGTAAGTATTCTTCATTGTTTCCATTATACTATCATGAAGCATTCCTTTACCAACATATACTGGTCCTGAATTAAACATTATATTTATTTGATAAGTAGGTCCACCCATTGAAGAACCATAAGAACCCATCGATTGAGCATATTTCTGAGCTACATCATTCAATAGGTATTTAGGTGCTTCTTTAGGAGAGTCTTTTGACTCATATTTATTACTTGAATAATTTGTTTTAAAACTAGATTCAGATGGCTGAAATGAATAATTCTGACTTCCTCCATCTGAATACATAGGATTTGATGTTTGCGTTTGATACATTTTTATACTGTTTCCTCTAGCTTTTTGCTTTTAGCTTTTTTAGCTTCTTTTTCTAAATCTACGCCTAATTCTTTCAGTGCTTTTACATGAGCTTGCATTAATTGCTCAACAACACTAATTATTCTTAACAATTCATTTCTTTCATTTGCAAGAGTTGTTAAAGCTCCTTTATGAAAGCCTATTTGTTCTTCTTTTGATTGTTTTTCTGCCATAATAATACCTCCTTGTGACTTTTTTATCACAGTACACACCTATAGTCTGGAGTATATATAAATAATATTATAGTAAAGAATATATTTCTGTAACAAAAAAGTCATAACCTAACAAGAATAATAAAAAACAAAAAGAACATTTAAATATATGTTTATGTTTAAACAGTATATGACCGTAAAAACCATAACCGTTACAGAAGAAGCATACACTGCATTTGCTAGAATGAAAAGTCCGGGGGAAAGTTTTAGTGAATTAATGAAAAGAGTGAGCAATACTCACCCCACCGTTAGTGATATTTGCGGAGTATTAAAAGATAAAATTGATTTTGAGCACCTAAGAAAAAGAACTAAGGAAGTTCACGAAAGAATGGGCAAATCCATGGAGGAAAGGCATGCGCGTCTTCGACAGTTCGGCGTTAATAGATCTTCTTGACCAGACCCCGAGAGGGAAGAAGATTGAAAAAATTTTAGGATACGATTTAGTCCGAGTTACTCATATCACAGTTCACGAAATTTTAGTAGGTGCAAAAAACAACTTAGAAAAAGAATTACTTAAAGCACTGTTAAAAAATTTTGTTTTGTTAGATTTTGGATTTAAAGAAGCGGAAATTAGTGCTGAATTAGAAATCGGATTGAATAAAGAAAATAAAAAAATGAATGATGCAGATTTATTTATTGCATCAATATGCATAAGTAATGAAGCAAGTTTAGTTACTTGTGATGCAGATTTCAAGAAAATAAAAGGACTGGATCTTGTTTTTATTTAATCATTGGATGTTTCTAAAGCGTATGTTGTTGCTCTCCACTCAGATAAAGTTGGATGTAGAGGATTTATTAGTTCATAGAGAAAGCTTTCTCTTAATAGTCCTTGTTCAGACTCATAAACGTGCCACAATTCGTGTTGCAATGCATCAATATTTCTGTTCCTTGCCAACACCAAGAGATATCCTTCACCACCTTTCAAGCGTCCCACATAAGCATTTTCACTAGAATTCTCAAACTTTGCATGAATAATAACATTTTCAAGACCTAATTTTTTCTTTTCTTTTTCTAAATCTTGCTTCACTTGATCTAAAGTAATATATCTTGGGGCTTTAACATTGTCCTTTAATTGCATATTTCTTCCAGTATTCACTAAATCAGGTAACAAATAAGAGAAGCCCAAATAAAACAATCCTAAACAAAAAGCAGTGGTTTTTTTATTTCTTCTGCAAAAATTAAACAATCTTTTCATTCTAGTAAGTTCCTACAGTCAACTCATCTATTACTTGCTTGTCCACATCATATTCGCTCACATCTTCTTTTCTTTCTTCTTTTACTTCGCCATTCTGTATTAATTTTGCTTTTTTCTTTGCAGCTCTGTGAGCTTTATGTATTGGCTCAGGCATTTTATGAGGTAGAATTGTGAACTCTTTTGCAAGTCTTGCGGATGTTTCAATACTTATCATGTTTCCTGGAGAAACAAAAATAGGATTTGCAAATTCTTTAGTTCTAACAATTTTACCAACAAGTTTGCCATCTAAAATTATATCTTCTCCTTTTTCTTCACCGCAAGTTAATTTTGTTGAAACACCAATAGTTGGTTTTTCCAACTCAACACCTAAATAAGTGGCTAAACCGCAGCCAACAGGATGAAGTATTCCTTCACCTTCAATAAATAAAAGATCAGGCTCATGATCTAAAGAATAATATGCCTCAAGCATTGCAGGACCCTTCCTGAATGCTAGAAATGTAGGAATAAAAGGCATGGGAGAGTCTTTAATTATTTTTTTTACCTCTATAACTTCAAAAGTTTTAGCATCAAAGACTATTGCTGCGCAAACAACTTTGTTGTCTTTTGTAAAACTAACATCAAAGCCTGCAACTGTTTTTATTTCATCAAATTCATCTTTAAGAACCACATTAGCTGCAATTCCTTCTTGGATCATTCTTAACTTTCTAGTATTATAACCCACTTTAATTACTCCACGTCTCGCCAAGGACATCTCTGCCTGTTGAGTATTTCATGAAATGTCTTAATTGATTTAATTGAATTCCTCTAACTCTTTCTCCGGCTTCTCTTCTCAATTCTTCACACTCGCTAGTGTTAACTCTTTCTTCAATTCTTCCTTTTTTTTCATCTTCTGCAATTATAAAATAATCAGCCATAGTACACACATCTTTCAAAATTCATCCCATTCTTTAGGCCAAACACGCATTGCTCTTCTCCTATCAGATTCTCTTAACAGGGCATAAGTTGCGAATTTTTCCTTCATTTGTTTTTTTAAAGCTTCACTGCTGCTGTTCATCCAAGAAGAATAATCTAAAGGAATCTCTCCTCTTTGAAAGTCTTGTTCAGTTTTATAAACATCAACAAATTCTAAAGTTGTTGCGTAAATACTATCAAACAATGGCTTGCAAGGATTTCCAGCTTCATCTCTAACAGGATAATCTCTTACTACTTTCTTCATTGCTTCTCTAGGAGTTATAGCACTAACAGTTGCTTGAACATCCTTTCCGCTGAATTTGTCATGTGCAACTACGAAAAAGTCTGTTAATTTCTCCAATGAACATTTATCTTTACTCATAAAATACCTCTCAAAACTCTTTTATTAGATAGTAAAAAGAAGAAGTAATATATAAATGTTTCGCTTTTTTACTACTATAAAGTAGTTCTTAATTTTTTGTCTAAGTTTTTTTTGACAGCTTTGCTGTAAATCGACAAGATGAATGTAATTGACAAAAGCATACTAAAAATCAAGAAATAAATAAAAATTTAAGAAAAAAAGTTAAAAACCACAATTTATTGTGGTCCGTAAATCTCATTAAGCTGCTGCTCTAGAATTGGCTTAGACAACTCTTCTGCAGCTTTTACTGCGCCTTCAATAGTTTTAACAAAAACTGTTTCAATCATTGTCTTCATAAAAAGGTCGCCTTCTGAGTCAAGACCTGAAGCAGCTTCTTTAATTGATGCTACAAATTTTACAACTTTTTCTGTTGTTTCATTATTTCTTGCTAAATAAACATCTCTTGTCGGGTACAATTCTCTGATTGCTTGGTATCTTGTTTCTTTTTGTAGTGCTTTGTCTAAACCTTGAGTTTTTGCTACTTCAAGAAGTTTCTCAAATACAACTTGATTAGGATTCTTGTACTGTTTCAAATCATGTATGGCATTCATTATGCCTGCAGTTCCTTCTTCAGAAAAACCCATTTGGTATATTGCAGTTTCGAACTCTGCAAACTGTTCGCCATAACTTTTGTAAGAATTTTCTGCTCCTTGACGAACCATGGTTTCTAAAGCTTCTTGACTGTATAATTTTGATCTAAGCTCTCTGCATGCTTGTCTTCTTACGTCACCCATTTCTTTATGTATATCTTGTAATTCATCTTCACCTAATGGCTCTTCTTGCTGGATTGCGTCAACAACTCCCCCAAGAGCTGTATCTGCCATGTTGCCTAAAACAGTAAAAATTACTTTTCTGTATTGTGGATCTTTAAGTTTTTCCACTCCCTCTTGAACTGCTTGAGTGATTAATCCTTCTTTTAATTGTTGTCCTAAATTGTCCATTTTGATTCCTCCAAAATAAGTTTTATACTTGAATAGATGTCTCTATTTATAAATGTTTCGATATTTCACCACTTTAAAATAGCAACAATATTTTATATATTGGTTTATTTTTTTCTCAATTATGAAAAAAGAGTTGATAATCTTAGCAATGTTAGTTTTATTTATTGCATGCACCACTGAACCGGTTAAAAAAACTAGTCAAATGAGTAGTCCAATACCTATTAAAGAAGTGGATTTACAAAAAGGACTTGATATGATTTCTCCAGAACTTGAAAAGTATGCTGAAGTATTAAAAAATCAAGATGCTGTTTGGTTTAACAAATTAAGTACTAAAGAAGTACTGTTCACTATTAAAAAAGGCAATGAGTTCAGTGCCGAACAGAGCGAGCAACTATGTAAATCTACATGCGATGCATGCAGTAAAAGGTTAGAAAAAAAATTAATCAGTACAAATTTCAAGCCAGATAAGATAAAGGATGATTCTTGTGCTTGTGGTCTTGACCAAGAAATTAATGGTGGAGAATATTACTCTTGTCTTGATGAAGCAAACAAAAACATATACTCAGCAATATTTGATGGACTCGTTCAAAGAGATCCTTCTGCTTTTCCAAAACTAAATCAAATGCATTTTACCTTTTCTAATTTTGATACCAAAAAATTAAGCAGAGATTTTTGTGACAATGTTTGCAATTATTGTGCAACTAAATTTAATCAAGAATTAGATTTCGTAAGCCCTTCAATAACTGCAGAAGGCGAATTAAAGTGCACGTGCCAAACAACAGACCCGTATGGAGTTAATTTATACAGACTTAACGCTTGCCTGAGTGACTTAGTTAATATATTTCCAAGCAAATAATCAGTCTTTATCTAAACAAGCTCCAATTTGTGAACACGCTTTTGCTGCAACTGCACTTCCTAGTCTACCGCATAATTCTAAAGGAAGTCCTTTAATGTAGCCATATAAGACTCCCGCTGCATAATTATCTCCGGCACCATTTGTATTCACAACATTTGCAGGATAGGCAGCAATCCTCCAGCTGTTATTCTTTGAAATAACCGATGAACCTCCAACACCCAACTTTAAACAGAATAGCTCATGTTCATAATTATACTGTGAAGGTTCTTTATCATACGCCGCTCTAAATTCCTCAGGTGAAGAAAACAAAATGTCTGTTATGTTCAAAACTTCTTTTACCTCTTTTTGTATTTTTTTGCAAAGTTTTGCATCTGCTAAATCTAAACTTACTTTTGTTCCACGATTTTTTAATTCAACCAGATATTCAAGTATTCCTTTTGAGTCACTCAAAACTTCATAAGCGGAAGTATGAACAACTTTCGGTGTGTGAAATTTTTCGGTAAAACTGAACTTTGTTGAATTGTTGAGAAATGCATTAAAATGCCTTTCTTTATCTGGAGTTATGAAGGTATAACATACTCCACTGTTGCCTGGTTCTCTTTTTAAGAGGTGAACCATTCCATAATCTATTACTTTTTTAGTGTATTCATCTGCGTACTTGTCTTGCCCTAAAGTTCCTTTAATCCCAACGTTTA
>JACRAI010000106.1 GCA_016213425.1 archaeon
AACAAATCTACGGACCAATCACAAAAAGAAGACTACACAGCAAACTAACACAAATAACAGCAAGAATCATACTACACAACAGAAGAAAACTAACCTACTACAACAAAATAACTAAAAACAACTAATATCCGCGCAAGACCGGTAAATTGGGTATTAGTCTCAAGTTTAAAGTTTGCAGTTTATAGTTTGTAGTATACTGCAGATTGCAAGCTATAAACTGCAAACTTTTATATATGATCACTTTTACTTGAAGACCATGTCATTAACCACTTACCAAAAATTCAAAATACGCAAGTTCTTGAAAGAATTAAGAGGTCATAAGGCGAGGCATACAGAATTAGTAACTGTCTACATTCCAGCAGGGTATGACATAAATAAAATAATGAATCATTTAGGTCAAGAACAAGGCACAGCAAAAAACATTAAGTCTGCAGCAACAAGAAACAACGTAATAGATGCGCTTGAAAAAATGATGCAGCATTTAAGACTATACAAAAAAACTCCAGAAAATGGCCTAGCAGTTTTCTCAGGAAACGTCGCAGAACGAGAGGGACAAATCGATGTACGCGTTTGGAGCATAGAACCTCCAATACCTATGAAAACCAGAATTTATAGATGTGAAAAAGATTTTCAACTAGACATTCTTGAAGAATTGCTTGAAACAAAAGAAATTTACGGTTTAGTAGTTATGGATGCAAGAGATGCAGATATAGCATTGTTAAAAGGAAAAGCAATAGTTCCATTAACTAATACACACTCTCACGTTCCTGGAAAAATGAAAGCCGGAGGACAATCCTCAGTTCGTTTCGCAGCAAACAGAGCGCTAGCAGTTAAAGCACACATGAAAAAAGTAGCGGACATGATGAAAGATCAATTTCTTCCAAGAGAAGACTTAAAAGGAATCCTCGTAGGAGGTCCAGGTCCTGTAAAATATGATTTTGTTGACAGCGGTTTCATAACTGGTGACGTTAAAAAAAAAATAATCACTATTAAAGATATATCTTATACTGGACCGTTTGGACTTGAAGAATTAGTTGATAGATCTCAAGATGTTCTAGCTAAAGAAGAAATTGCTGACGAAAAACAAGTAATGAATAGATTCTTAACAATGCTTGCTAAAAACCAAAAACAAGTAGCTTATGGCGAACAAGATGTTATGAAAGCAGTAGAGTTAGGCGCTGCGGACATAGTATTAATCTCCATAGTTGTTGATGATGAAAAAATTGAAGGAATGGAAGAATTAGCCAAACAATTTGGTACAGAAGTAAAAATAATTTCAACAGACACCCGAGAAGGAGTTCAATTAAGAGACTTAGGAAAATTCGGAGCAATACTAAGATTTGAAGTTGAATTATGACTAAAGAATTAATAAATGAAGCATACAACAGATTGACAAATAAAACACTTGATCACGAGTGTGAACTTTCTTATTCTGGAAAATTCAAAGGTTTCAATGCAAATGCTTCAAGATTAGGAAAAAAATTAAGTTTTAATTTAAGCAGAAATTGGGAATATATAAGCAATGAAATAAAAATAGGTTTAATACAAGATTTATTAATTAGAATTTTTCGTTTAAAAAAAGAAAAAACAATGAATATAGATTTATACCATAACTTTTTGCGCAACGCACATTTAGCAGTTCCGAAAACAAAAAAACATCCGGTGCTTGAAGAATCCTTTAACAGAAATAACGCAAAATTCTTTAACAATACTTTAGAAACAGTCAATTTTAAAGTATCAGATTCATCAAGAATTCTTGGAAGCTATCATTACGGCAGTGATACAATAACAATAACCAAGCATTTGCTTGAAAACCAAGAATTGCTTGATTTCGTTATGTATCATGAAATGCTTCACAAACACCATAAATTTTCAAGCAACAAGTGCAACACTCTATACCACTCTCCCGAATTTAAAAGAGATGAACAAAAATTTCCTAGCTGGCAGCAGCTAGAAAAGAAACTTCAATCTTTATCATCAAGAAAATCGCTAAAAAAGACCGAACAAGAAGGCAGTTCATGGCTTAAAAGGATATTCTTACCAACTCAATAATTTAAGTTTTTGAAAATGAAATTTTAAAAAAATCCAGTGGTTGAAATACATTCTGAAGGTTGATGAGTAGTTTTTGCAAAAATATGCAGTGTTTTTGATAGAAAAGCTTTTAAAACCCCGCGTATTTTTAATGAAAAGGTGATCCTTTGGCAGTAAAAATAACAAATGCAGGCAGTATAAAATCAGGAAGCTTTATCATAATTGATGGAGTGGCTTGCAAAGCTCTTGACGTAGCAACATCTAAACCAGGAAAGCACGGAAGTGCAAAAGCAAGAATAGTAGCATTAGGCTTAATTGATGAAAAAAGAAGAGAATTATTAACCGGAGCAGGAGATAACGTTGAAGTTCCAATCATAGAAAAAAAGACAGCACAAGTATTATCTTTAGCGGGCGATAAAGCAAATGTTATGGACATGGAAACTTACGAAACATTTGATTTAGCAATTCCTGAAGACTTAAAAGGCCAAGTGGCTGAAGGAACTCAAGTTCTTTACTGGATCATATTAAATGACAGAGTAATGAAGCAGGTAAAATAAAATGGGAAAATTTCCAGAAGCAGATGCAAGATTTTTCAAAAACAAATATGTATGCAGGAGATGCAAAGCAGTACTTAAAACTCCAGTAAGAAAAGTATTCGATAAATCCGCCACGTGCAGAAAATGCGCAGGCCATCACTTTAAACCAAAAAGGAAGAAGTGAGTAAAAAATTAATTCTGAAAAATGTGAATCGCAAGTTTAGTTAAAGTATTCTTACTTTTTGATTCCATTATTAGTGTTTTTGATTTTTTCAGAAACTAGTATCTTCTGTCTTTTCTGCTTGTGCTTGAATGTTTTTTTTAACCGTTTCCTAATTTGAGACAGCTCCGCTGTAAATTCATGAACAATTACAGAGTTCTCTGAAAGCACACAGAGTGCAGTTATCTTCACGGCGCCAGGTGCCTACAAATCACTTTCAAATATTTATCAAATCGCGGCAAAGCCGCCACTTGTTGTCTATATTTGACGAACTCAACAAGCACAAGAAGAAACAACAGATAATATTTGCCATAGACATATAACTTTAAACTAAAAACTCCAAACAAGTATTTGAAAGGTAATATTTAAAAAGAAAGAATTCTATTTCTCTTTTGAGGTAAAAAATTGGATATTGAATATGTGCTATTGGTTGTTTTCATAATACTTCTTTCAATAATTCTTTATTTTGAAAGAAAAAAATTAACTGTTAACGGCAAATTTCCATGGATTTATTTTTGCATGTACCGAACTAAGTTCGGTCTTGACTGGATGGATAAAATATCAAAAAAACATCCAAAATCACTAAATTTTTTATTCAAACTAGGAGTAATAACTGGATTCTTAGGAATGCTCTTGATTTCTTTTGAATTAATAAAAGTAACAATTCAAGTTTTTACTTCTGCAGCAAAAATATCTGCTGTAACACCCGTATTGCCTTTTGAAGGTAAAGGAATATTTTATGTTCCATTCAGTTACTGGATAATCAGCATATTCATAATTGCACTAGTTCACGAATTCGCTCACGGAATTGCATCTCGTTTGTACAAAATTCCCGTAAAAAGTTCCGGTTTCGCATTCTTAGGAATACTGCTTCCAATAGTTCCCGCAGCATTCGTTGAACCTGAAGAAAAATTATTGCCTAAAAAGAAATTATCAGAAAAACTAGCGATATACGCCGCAGGACCATTATCAAACATGATTTTTGCAATAGTGTTTTTCTTAATAGCCTTATTTGTTTTCCAGCCATTGCATGGAGTAATCTCTCAAGAAGACGGAGTATTGATTAGCAAAATATTGCCTAACACTTCCGCAAGCATTGCAGGACTACAAAAAGATGAAGTTTTGAAATCATTAAATGATAAAGAATTCAAAAATGTAGAAGAAT
Organism: archaeon; assembly: GCA_016213425.1. Taxonomy (GTDB): domain Archaea; phylum Nanobdellota; class Nanobdellia; order Woesearchaeales; family ARS49; genus JACRKG01. The sequence continues at coordinate 3,953 of JACRAI010000106.1, forward strand.
TTGTAGCTGTTCTTGATAAATTCAAACCAAACCAAGAAGTAACTGTAAAAACGAGTAAAAAAACCTATAAAACAATTTTAGGTGTTCATCCTGAACATTCAGATAAATCATTTTTAGGAATAGTTCCATCTCAATCTTTCACGCCAACAATTAATCCAATTTTGTACGCAGCGTTCAAATGGTTCTTTGGATTATTATTAATACTTTACATGCTAAATTTAGGCATAGGATTGTTTAATCTGCTTCCTTTAGGTCCTTTAGATGGAGGCAGAATGTTTGATGCAGTACTTCACAATTATTTTTCTTCAGAAAAAGCAATAAAAATATTTTCAGGAGTAACTGCCTTCTTTGTATTCTTAATCGGTTTTCACTTGTTTAACGCGTTCTTCGGCTAAAGAATAAAATTTTTTATGATAAGACATATAGTCTACTTTGCCAATAACTAAATCCGCACTTAATTTTGCTCTACTTGCAAGCTCAGTATTAGGATTTCCAGTGCATACAACAATAAAAGGATTTTTGCACAAAACTCTTGCGATTCTAGATAAATCAACTCCAGAATAAGGCTCTTGAACTAAATCAGTAAGTATCAAATCATAATTAGGATTCTTAACTAGTTCAAGCATAGCTTCCTGACAAGTACTACAACCAGTAACTTTACCTCCTAAACTAGTAATAGTTTTAACAAAAAGAAGCAAACAATTTACCTCATCTTCTGCAATTAAAACATTTAAGCTCATAAGAACAAACAGGTCAGTTAGTTTTTTAAAAGTATTTATTGATTAACAAAATTTTCTGTCAAAAATTTTATAAGCACTGTATTTATGTTACATTTATGTTTAAAAAAACTAACTCTTTTATTAAAAAGCACAAAAAGAAATTATTGTGGGCAACTGCAGGGTTAGCTTCTTTTGCGTATCATGCATTTGATCCAACATTTTTATTCAGGCAATACTATTGGGCAACAGACTCCATTTTTGAGTCTAAACTTGAAAGAAAAATAGAAGAAGACTTCAAAATTGATATAGAGGGCGATGATGATATTACTGCGTTATTATACTTACACAGTTTTCTTAGAGAAATCCAAAATGAAAGACCTGAATTGTTAGAACACATAGGAAAAATCATCATTATTCCTGAAAATGTTTCAAATCTTTTTTTTGTTGAACCTTTTAAAAAATACGGAGGCAGAGCTTTTCCTATATTTAACACAATAGAGTTAAGAAAACCATTCAATGTTTGCATACTTGCTCATGAGGCAGCTCACACAAAATATTTTGAAACTTCATCAAAAGACGCACTTAATTTTAATCACTTGTTCAAAAATAAATGGTACAAAGATCTGCACTGGTATGCGCCAATTCAACTTTTCTTTTCAAGTTCGTCTGTTAAATGGCGCGATGAGTCTTGCGAGCCAAGACATGGATTCATGTCTCCAACAGGAGCGCTAAGTTCTCATGAAAACATAGCAGAATACGTTGACAAATTCTATCTTAAAGATAATTATGCTTTCTGGAAACAATTTAAAAAACAAGATTTTTCATTTGATCAAGCAGTAAATTATCTTTTAGAAGAGAAGTTCATATCCCAAAAACAGCATGATGATGTTTTTAATATTCTGCAAAAGTAATTTTTTGTCTGGTAGCTAGTGCCTAGTTGTTTGTTTGATAGAACTTTTCAAAGTTTGTGTCACAACAATTTTAAACCTATTTATTCTGGATTTTACTGGTTTATAAAATGGGTGAAAATTTAGAGGAATGTAAAAAGAAAGAAGGTATATTTAAAAGAGCTTTTAAAAGAGTAAAACGTGAATTATCCAAAGACAGAGTGGGAAATAAAAAGCTGACTTGGTCTTTAAGAGTGGCGGTTGCTTCTTTTGCGTGTCTAACATATGCTAATACTTCAACACTCATACCTAATGCGTATTATAATTTAACTGATAAATATCATGAATCAAAAGCGGAAAAAGAATTAGAAAAACGCTTTAATTTAGAATACCTGGGTGATTCTAATGAAGATAACATATGGAAACTATACTATTACTTGCAAGGCATACAAGAAATAAATCCTGCCTTGCTAGAACACGTGAAGAAAATAACTTTATTATCTGAAGGTGTTTGTGAAAGTATTTTTGTTAAACCTTTCAACAAAACTGCAGGTTCATTTAATTATGTTTTTGGAAATCTCGAGTTAATTCACGATTATGATATGGTTGAAATGGCGGTTCTAGCTCATGAATTAGCTCATGTAAAATATTATTATTCACCTAAAGAATTTAAAGAAAAAATTTCTTCCTTGTTTGATTGGAGCAAAAAGAAAGAAACAGGTTCTTATGTTTTGTACAAATTAGGAGTAATGCCAACTTGGGAGGATGGAACTACGGGTCCTAGATATGGATTTATGAATTCTATAGGTCCTTTAAGTAATGATGAAAATATTGCTGATTATGTGGAAACATTTTATTTTAACTCTTTATTCTTATGGAAAGATGTTAAGTCAACAGACAAAGTATATCAAGAAGCACTAAAATCATTACTTGAAGAAAAATTCATCACGCAAGTACAATATGATTCCGTTTGTGATTATGTTGGATTTGAAAAGTGAATGTTTTTAAAACCAGAATATTTCTCAGTTTTATGATTTCAATTATCTTGTTAGAACCAGAAAATCCTGGCAATATTGGCGCTGTTGCTCGTGTTATGAAGAATTTTGGTTTTGCTAAACTAATTTTGGTAAATCCAAAATGTGAAATAACTGAAGAATGCAGAAATAGAGCAAAAAATGCTCAAGATATTTTAGCTAACGCTAAAATTTCAAAAGAATTGCCAGAGTTTGATACTTTAATAGGCACAACAAGCTTAATGGGCACCGATTATAACATTTACAGAAGTCCTCTAGTTCCAGAACAACTAACTCAACTTGACTTGAAAGGAAATATTGGTTTGTTATTTGGGAGAGAAAGCACCGGATTAACTAATGAAGAAATAAAAAATTGTGATTTTATCGTTACAATACCAACGAATAAAAAGTATCCTGCACTCAACTTAAGCCATTCAGTAGCGATATTATTATATGAACTAAGTAAGAACAAAGAAAACATAACATCTCATATAAGAGCGATGACTGTTGAAGAAAAAAAACAAATAGATAAGAATTTCAATGAAATATTAAATAAAATAAAATTCGCCACTCCAGAAAAGAAAGAAACTCAGCAAATGGTTTGGAAAAAAATATTTGGAAAAACATTCTTCTCAAAAAGAGAAGCTTACGCAGTTATAGGTTTGTTGAAAAAGATTAAAGATAAGATGAAAAGCGCCTAATTGCTCAATTCAGTTTCTTCTTGCGTAAAAAGCTCCAGTAGTCATTTCTATACCTTCAAAATGTTTTTCAAGTTTTGAAGGTATTCTAGGCAATCGAGTCATTGTTATCTCATAAGCTTGCATGTTTTCATCATATAATTGCATAACACCAGTACTGTAAGGAACTGAAGGTCTTATTGTTTGCGCAACAGTTTTTGGTTCAACAACAATTTCTGCTCCAAAAATTTCTCGAGCTTGCTCCACGTTCATTTCTCCAAATACAACAGGTGTAGAAAATCCGTGATGTAAATTGCTAGTTCCACACTTTATATCTAATAATTTTTCTATAGACTGTTTTGCTTTTTCAGCATCAGTTTTAACTATTGCCTTGAATCTTATTGGTGTTTTTGTGTTCATTTTTTCCCCCAAAACTTGTTTGATCGAGTATAGAACGTATACTATTTAAATATTTCTTTTGGCTTCATTCGTTTTTGCTTTGGATTTTATAATTTGCTTTATTGCTGTGGTAGGCACTTTTTGGTCGAACTTGATTTCATATTTTATCTTTTTTCAAATTTTTTCCAGAAAATATATGATGTGAACATTACTGCAAGAAATATAACTGGTGGAAGCGCCATTAGTATTCCATCACCTGAAAAAACATATGAAGCAAATGCGCCTATAAAATCAATAGTAAATCCTGCGTAAGCCCACTCTTTGATGGTTTTGAATTTCCATTGTAATATTGCGATTACTCCTATAACTTTTGCGATTCCTAAAATGATATTAAGATACAATGGATATCCTAAGTGTTTCATTACTTCTTTTCCTTGTTCTGTGAACATTAAACTAGCTACTCCTGAAAACAACATTCCTAATGATAACAAAATAGTGAAAGTCCAGTAAACGATTTTAATTGTTTTAGGTTTCATAATTTAAACAGTTCGCTGAAGTAGTATTTATATTTTTCGTCAACTCAATCAATTCCTAAAATTTTCATTTTTCTATGCAGGGTCTCAAATCTCAAGCCTATTTTTTTAGCTGTTCTGGAAATGTTGTCTTGATTTTCTTCTAGCGCTTTTTTTAAGAATTTTTTTTCAAACTTTCTTTCTGCCTCTTTTAATGTTAATTCATCCGCGGGCAATTCTTTAACTATATCTTTTGATATTTGAGGAACATTCTGATAAATCGCTCGGAATTTTTCAGGATTTAAAGCTGAGCGATAATTTTCTAAAGTTGTTTCTATGATTCCCTTTATTCGGGTTTCTTTTATGTATTCGCTTTTCTGCAATTCTCTTCTGTAAATTTCAGGTTCAATCTTTAATTCTCTGATTAACCTGTGTAATGCCTCTCTTGACAAACCTAAAATTTTAGAAACTTCGCTAATATTTCCAAAATGAAGCATTAATATCTTATTAATGTAATATTTTTTGAAGAACTTTTTTGCTTTCTTGAAAGGAATGTTTGTATCGATTATTAAGTCTATTAATGGGCTTTTCTTTATTTTATCACTAATGTCTACTTTTATCTCGTCTACAGTGATGCCTAAAAATTTATGCATTGCTTCATCAAGCAATGGTTTTACTTTTTCATCTAATGCTTCATCAACAGTTTTATATGTCACGAAAATTAATGAAAAGATCCATATATAAAAATATTATGATTTTTTAGTTACAGTTGGCGAGGTTTCAGTGTTTTTTTGTTGTACTTTGTATTCTTTTCTCACATTTTTAATTGCATCTTCTAACCATCCTTTTCCCATTTTAATCACCTTAAACATAAACAACTATTGACTAATTCTGTATGCTCGTTCCCATTCACTAAATTCTTTTTCTTCACCTTCGCTCAGGTTCAAATAATATTTTTTAGTGAATTGACCGCAAGAACTTCCTATATTAGCTCCAGGTGCGCCATACTCTTCGATTAACCTTTCAAACCAGTAATCTTCTTTTTCACTTCTTTCTAATCCGTCTGTTGGGTTAAACTTAAGTATTTTTAATGGAATTTTGTACTTCTGTCCTAACCTTATTAATTCAGTTAATTCAGCTTCGCCATCATTTACGTTTTTTATTATTGTGTAGTGTATTTCTGTATTATCTGCACTTCTTCTGCATTTCAAAAGTTCCTTCTTCATAGGTTCAGTTAATGTTCGCTCTCTATAATTGCATAATTCTTGAAGTGCTTCTTCAACACTCACATCAGTGTAAGGAATCAATTTTTGTCTAACATTTGAAAATGGTGTGTGTAAAGAGAAATGAATTTTTAAAGGAATATTTCCTTCAATGACTTTTTGTGTAAAATATTTAAATTCATTTCTAGGAATTATTGTGGCCAGAGCTAAACCTGAAGATTCGGTTCTCATTGTTTCATAAAAATCAACAATCAATTCTTTATTCATGAATGAATCCCCAACACCCATAAATGAAAACACTGTTTTTTGCTTTCTATCAATAAATTTCAAAGATTCATTAAATGCTTCAGTTAATTCTTCTAGAGTTATTGGTTTCATTCCTTTAGATAAAGGATTTTCGCTTGTTAAATGACAGAACGTGCACCCCAAAGAACAATAGTAGTGTGTTGGAATACAAAACACATCTGTGTTTGATTTATTCTTTAGCCACGTTATTTCTATAACTCCTTTATCATTCTTATAAACAAATTTTTCAGTTCCATCTGTATCTTTAAATCGACCTATTTTTTCTAATCCCATATTTTCACTCCAGGACTATTCAACACAGAACGAGCCTCATTAACAAGGCCAAGACTTATTTATATATTTTATTGGTTTACAAAATATGTTTTGTTTAAAGTTTTTTATTGCTCGAGATTGACGAAGTTTTCTTCTGTTGGTTATTCCTGTGCCTGAATTTTTAAGTGTATGTTTGAAAACTTTTGGCAGCTCAGCTGCAAATTGATAAACAGTTGCAGAATTATTTAAATGCACACTATTGCTACCGATATCGTGCCTTAACAGAATTCATTATCTAGTTATCATTTAGCGACAGAGTCGCCTCTAGTTATTCTTACTTAATAAACACAGCTCGCACTGGAAGCAACAACAGATAAAGATGCTAAAAAAGCAAGTATTCAGAACTTCACACACCGCGTGTTCTCGCACAGTAAATTTTTTTGTTTAGCAACCTTTTTATACCTGCTTTTGGTCACTTTCTTTTAATGGGTGGAATAGTAGTTATAGGCGGCGGTACTGGCTCTTTCACAGTATTAAAAGGTCTTAAGAGGTATACAAATAACTTAACTGCTGTTGTTTCTATGTTTGATTCTGGAGGAAGTACAGGAATACTTAGAGATGAATTAGGACACTTACCTCCAGGAGATGTGCGCAGGTGCATTTTAGCATTAGCTCCAGAAGACACTCATACAGATGTTTTGAGAGATTTAATGAGTTTTAGATTCGAAAACGGTAAAGGATTAAGCGGGCACAGTTTGGGAAATTTATTGCTCACTGCTCTTAAAGAAATAACAAAAGATGAAGTCTTAGCGATAGAGAGATTATCTCAACTTTTAGGATTAAAAGGCAGAGTTCTTCCAGTAACAATAGATAACTCACACTTGTGCGCAGTAATGGAAAATGGTACAATAGTCAGAGGAGAAACAAATATAGACATACCAGATCATGATCCAAATTTAAAGATAACAAAATTATTTGTAGACCCTCCAGCTCACGCTCTTATTGATGCAATAGATGCACTCAAAAATGCAGACAAAATAGTAATTGGCCCAGGAGATTTATACACTTCAATAATCCCTAATTTTTTAGTTAAAGGAATTCCTGAAGCAATTAAGGAATCAAAAGCTAAAAAAATATACATTTGCAATGTAATGACAAAATATGGAGAAACTAACGATTATAAGGCATCAACTTTCTTGAAAGAAATAGAAAAATATCTGGGAGAAAAAAGTGTTGACGTAATGATTTGCAACACAGAACTAGGAGAAGAAACATTACTGAAAAAGTATTCTGAAGAAAAAGCATACCCTGTAGAAATCGACGTAGAAAATTTAAGCCACGTTCAATTAATCGCAGACGATTTTCTAAATAAAGCAGAAATCATCAGACACGACAGCATGAAACTAGCCAAGACCATTATGAATCTTTGATTGAGCCAGCTATTTCTTCCAGCACTAAAGATGCGTTCTTTTTGTTTTATTATTTCTTCAAAAAGACTATCGGTACATAATCTGTGAAAGTTCCATACATGTTCTTTCCTCTGCTTACATATTCTTCAGATCTTAAATGACCTAAAGAATAATGTGTTGCTCCTTCAGGAATCTTTCCACTTAATGTTGCTTGAGTGCATTCCCCAACTTGCACTGAGTAAGGATCATCTCTTAACAAATAATGATCGCTTTTAACAACTTTTGAATCATACGACAACCTCATTAGTTCAACGCTCAAAAACTCAAATTTCTTCTCTGTTTTAACTTCTACTAAGCCTTCAAGTGTTTTCAAAGCCTTTTCAGGCAATTTTTTTTCCATTTATACCACCTCATATTATTTATTATAGCTATCGCTAGCTATGAATTATTCTTACTAAAATTATTTAATTACTGTTTAGCTTTATCGTACAATTCGTTAAGCTTATTTTCCCATTTGCCAGGAACGTAGTGAGATTCATTTCTGCTTAACAAATAAACAGGTTCTCCATTGTACATTATTGTTGTCTTAAGTACGCAGTCAGCGCCTTCATCTTTGTATATAACTTGAAAATCATCTTCAATATTGAAACCTTCTTCGTTAAACAAGTAATCGATACTTTCCCAGTTAACTCCTTCTTCTTGTTTTTTTTCTCCAAACTTTTTAGCAACAGCGTACGCTTTACTTCTTATTTCTTCTAAATTATTCATTTTATCTTAACCCCCATCTTTGTTTTATTTCATTTTCTTTTTTTCTTTTAATTGTGGCGCGTCTTTTTGCATTAGTTCCCATTCTTTTTTCTAGCTTTCCCAATGCAGTATTATAAAGTTTAGTTAATTCTCCTTCCCAGTTTCCAGGAGCAAATGAATATATTTCATCATCGTGCTCATCAAAAACCAATTTATAGTTAGATTCGTAAAGAATTTTAGTTCCTGTATTTTTTCTAGCACTGCCATAACTATCCGCTCCGTATTGGGTGATTCTAAACTTTGAATCTTCATAAACTCCTTTTCTACCTAAATATTTAGCAACAGTCCACGCTTTTCCATTAATATTCTTATCTCTTGCTTGTTGTTTTCTCCCTTCAATTCTTTGTTCTAGTGTTGTTTCCATTTTATCCAAATATTTTTCCTAAAAATCCAGTCTTAACCGGCGGTGTTTGTGGTTGCGGGTTTGGAGTTTGCAGTGGCGTTGCTGGCTGCGGAGTTGATAATTTCTTAACCAACTCGTAACCTCTATCTCTTGCAAATGATTCAACAATGTTTACTGCTCTATCTAAAGGTTCTTCTTCCATGCATAAACCATCGCATAACATCATTCTTTTATATCCTGCATTAAGCAAGAATTCCATATCGCTAAAGTCAGAACATGAAGGCACTGGCTCGTTAGTTACTGATAACAAAATTCTCGAAGCAGCAATTGCATTAGGATCTGCATTCACTATATCTCTAGCTGCTTTTACAATTTCATGAGGTTTCTCAACCATAACAAACAAGTCCCCTCTAGCAGTCATTAATGATGTATTTGGCAAAGGTTTGTAATTATTTCTAACATAACTTAATCCGCCCAGGGATTCTATTTTAGCAACAACTTCTCCTTCTTTTCCAACATATTTTCTGAACTCTTCAATATCGCTTTCTTGTTCTACAAAAGATAACATGAAATCTTTTACCCCTGCGCTAAGTGCTTTTTTGATTGTTTCTTGCTCATAACCCGGTATTGTTCCGTGAACTTTTAATGAAGGATCTCTTATAGCTAAAGATTCTCCGGGCTTAACTTTCCACTGGGGTCCCGCATCAAAAATTAATTTTCTTTTATCAACTATTTCTGCGAGTCTTGCAGGATCATTGCCTCCTTTGAATAATGCAACTGCAGGCAAGTCTGCTTCAATGTCATGATTAATTATTATTTCTAAATGGTTATCGTTAGGTACAACTTTTCTAACTCTTAATTGTCTTCCTTTTATGTCAAGATATACTCTTGTGCCATCTGCATCTTTCACTGCTTTTCTTAATATATCTTCTGAAGACATATGTCTATACCTATCGCTGTTAAAAAGAACGCTGTTCATTCTTACTCCTGCAATTCTCTCATCGCTAGCAAATCTTTTATAATGAGGGAATTCAGGCCATAATGTAACAAAAAGTTCTAATTCTTTAGTCATATTAACCCCCCACTCTTTTTTCCTGCGGTTGTTTTTAAAAGCATAGAGTTACCAGATCCACCTATGTAGTCATAAAGTACTGGAGCTCTGCCGCACAACATAAGCACAGTATGCATTGCTGTAAAATCAGTAGCAATAGCTTCCATTCCATCCTTTATTTTCTGAGCATACAAATGGCTGCAGAAATGAACTGCTTCGCCTTTACCGTGTCTTACCCCGAAAGCAACAAGTTCAGTATCATATTCTTTTTTCAAGTCTTCACTAACAATTAAAGGAACAAGTTCTTTACCTTCCTTATTACTCTTAACTGCAGTATAGCTAGAATCTTCAAACCACCATTCTGGATTTTGTTTTACAACATTGCTGCCTAAAAGTTTAGCACCTAAATCATTTGCAGGACTAACTCTGAAAGTTTCATCAGGAACTTCTTCCTTCCCTTTCTTCACGTATCCCGGGAAAGCTTTCA
>JACRAI010000107.1 GCA_016213425.1 archaeon
AATTCCAGTTAATAAAAAATTTGGACTGGCATACATTGATTTTTTTTGCAGCCATGTTTGTTTTAATGGAAAGTGTTTGGGATAGCGGATTTTTTCAATACATCATTACCTCAAGCAGCATAAACTTAACTTCAACATTAATGATACTTATTGTGAGTGTTATTCTCAGTCAGTTAATCTCAAACGTTCCATTAGTTGCGTTATACATGCCAGTTTTACTTCATTTAGGCGCGGGAACTAAAGAATTGATGGCTTTAGCAGCAGGAAGCACAATTGCAGGAAATTTTCTAGTTTTAGGCGCGGCAAGCAATGTAATAATAATTCAGAATGCAGAAAAAAAATCAGGTGAAACACTAACATTCTTAGATTTTGCAAAGATAGGCATCCCTTTAACGATTATAAATCTAGTTATTTACCAAGTTTTCTTTATACTAACATAAAAAAGTTCTTCCTAAATGCAAGTTAGCTGCCTAAAAAAGCGAATATTTATAAAGACTGAGATTTTTTCATTTATTAGAAACATACAGAGAATAAACATTCTCTTTTATGTTAGTCAGGAGGAAAAAAACATGCGAGACTTTGATGGCGACGGCCCAAGAAGATCTTTCGGCGGACCAAGAGGTCCAAGAAGAGACTTTGGCCCAAGAGAAATGCACAAAGCTACTTGCTCCGAGTGTAGTCAAGAATGTGAAGTTCCATTCAAACCTACCGAAGGCAAGCCAGTTTACTGCAAAGATTGCTATAAGAAAAAGAAAGGATTCTAAGCCTATCTTAACTTATCAAATTTAAACGAATTGTATTTTTTTGTTTTTACTTTTTTTTAACAAACAAAAAGAGAGATAAAGAAATTATTGCGAGCGAACTACCATAAATAAAAGTTGTTTCTGGACTTATTTTATCCCATAACAATCCTGCAATATATCCTCCAGGAAGTGCTACAATTCCAGTAAATGTGTGAAATACTCCTAAAGCTGTTGCTTTCAAATTTTTAGGCGCTAAATCTGCCACGAATGCTCTTTGAACCCCATCAATCATAGCATAAAAAATTCCGTATACAATAAAAAAAATCACGAGACTATTAATTGTTGAAGTGAATGCTAATCCTAGAGAAGTTATTGCAAAAAGCAAGTATCCCAACATAATCACAGGTTTTCTGCCTATTTTATCAGATAACATTCCCGAAGGTATAGAACAAACAGTGTAGATTGTATAGAATAAAACATAAAGCAGAATAGAAACATTGTCTGATAACCCCATATTTTTTGCTCTTAATAACAAAAATGCATAACCGAAATGGCCTAAAGCAAATATTGAAGAAACAAATATGAAAAATTTTAAATTAAAAGGAAGAGTTTTAAGATTTAATTTGGGAGCACTGTTAACTTTGACGTGATCGCTTTTTTCTTGCACGAACAAAATTATTAAAACTGCAAATATTCCTGGAATAAAAGCGAAAAGAAAAATATTTTTATATCCTAGAACAGGAAATAATATCACCGCAAGAATTGCGCCCAACATCGATCCTAAACCATCCATTGCTCTGTGAAACCCGTAAGCTTTACCTCTTATTGTTTCATCGCAAGATTCAGCCACAATTGCATCTCTAGGAGCATCTCTTATTCCTTTACCTATACGTTCAATTACTCGAATGAAAAGAACTAAAGGCCAAATTGTAGCAAGGGCAAATAAAGGTTTGGTTATAGTAGATAAGGAGTATCCTGCTAGAACAAAAGGTTTTCTTCTTTCAATTTTATCAGACCAGTATCCTGAAAAAACTTTTAATAATGATGCTGTTGTTTCGGCAGCTCCTTCGACAATTCCAACAATTGAAGCGCTTGCATTTAAAACACCTGTTAAGAATAAAGGAATCAATGGAAAAACCATTTGACTGCTCAAATCAGTAAACAAACTAACAAATCCTAACAGAACTACATTTTTTGCGATTCCTTTAAAGAGATTTATTTTCATTGAGAGCTTTCTTTTGACTTGCCAATTATTTCCTCTTTAATTTTTGAAACAATTTCGCTTCTTCTAGAGTTTAAATCTTGCAATGTTTGTTTTAAGATTATTGTTGAAGTATTTAATCTGACAAATAAATCTTCATTAACCCGCAAGCAATCACTAATAAAATTAACATTTATGTCAGATCGCCATTCAAGTTTTCCTTCAGACATTGAAGAAAGCAATTCGTGAACTTTTTCAAAAGAGCTTAAAATGCTGTTGAAAATTAATTGCGTATTAACTGCGTCAATGTTTTTTACGAATTGATGCGCTTCATTTCTGGTTATTAACGAAAAAGTTTCTTTTAAAGCATCTTCAAAAGAAGAAAGGTAAACATAAATATTGTTGATTTCTCTTCTTTTAATTGATCCATCCTCTATTTTGCTTATCGTTCTATCGAGATTTTGCCTGAAAACCAGTAAAGAAGATCTTAATCTATTTATTCTTTCATTAAAAGATAATTCATAGACCTCAACAAGGATTGCATCTTGTTTGATCGAAACCAACTTTGAGGTAACAACTGCAAGGAGTAATAAACCAAAAATAACTTCAAGAACGGATATTACTTTAAACCAACCTAAAGGAACTATATCTCCAAAACCAGTGGTTGTGGCTGCAACAAAACTAAAATATACTGAATCTTTAATATCTGAAACGTGCAGACCTAAAGCAGGATAAAAAAGAAAAGAAGAATCATTACTTAAAAAATAGTACATGCAACCAAATGTGATTATTAAAAAAATCCAAAAAATAAAAATGTGAACAAAACTCAACTTATCAGTCCAGATCTTTATACTCTTTTGATTTAGTTGTTTGAACAATGTATTAAT
>JACRAI010000108.1 GCA_016213425.1 archaeon
AATAGCTTCATATCTAGATAAGAAGATTCATAGATTATAAAGATTTCGACTAAACAGAAATCTCAACACACCAATAAAAATCATAAATTATCTATTTTAGTATACAAATATTTATATATACGTAACAATATATACATATAAGGATATACGATATGGGTCAGCGTTTTTAATGGGTCTTAATGTTACTGGCGGGCGGGGTCTGCTTTTGAGCGGCTCGCCCGACTAGGTCTTTTAAAATAATAATTTTTCATTCGGGGGTATTATGAGGGATATTTGGGAGGAAAACTTACTTTGCACAAGTTGTAATAGTAAAACTGAAAAAATAGTTCTTTCTAAAGATAATTTTAATATACGAACTTGGAAATGCAAGTCCTGTAAAAAATCATGGCCTCATCCTTTGGATTATAAAAAGTTTGAAGGTTGGAAAGAAATAAAAGATCAAAGATTTAATGTTAAAATTAGAGAGGTAGGAAACAGCGCAGTTGTAAGTTTGCCCAGAGAAATTCTTTCGTTTAAAGAAATTAAGATGGGTGAAGAAGCAGCTTGGAAATTTAGAAATTCTGAAGAATTAATTCTGGAGTTTAGAAATTAATTTAAATAAAAAAGAGTTTAAAGAGGTAAAATGCCTCAAAGTCAAAATTATATCCAGATAAATGAAGCAATAGAAGCTCCTAAGTGGGAGAGAATTTTAAAACAAATGATTACCGTTACTTCAAGAGATCTAGCGCATAACTATGTTGACATTTATAGCAGATTAAGAAACACTAGAGGGTCAGCACCAGATTTTAGCGAGCTATCAAGACTTACACCTCAAGAAAAAATAAAGAAAATTGTTTCTTTATGTTTTAATAAATTAACAATTCAAGAATACACAGGACTTAATGATAAAGATCTTAGTTTTAGAAAAGAACAACCCGAGGCAATAATAGAAATACGTGCTGAATACAAAAGAGAAGGCGATCCTGTAAATTTATCTACAATTCTAAAAAGTGAATGGACTGAAAAACATTTAGTTCCTAGACCAGTTATAAAAAAAAGAGCTGACGGAATCGATTTGTATAACTTAACTGATATGGTAAATTTAGGAGTTTTAGGGGTTGAAGCACAAATATTAGCCAAATATCTTGAACAAAATTTTGCTTGGGATTATTTGCAGAAAGGCGTGCCTTTCGATGGAACATTTAATATGAAACATAAGTTTCACAGAGATGATGTTGAACTTCAAATAAACGTTCCAACTAGAGTTATAATAGAAAAAAGCAACAAAGTAAGACTCAAAGTTATTTTTGACGGAAAGACTTGGAAGTAAAAAACCGCAAGCCTTTTAAATCTTATTTCTTTAATTGATGAAATGGTTGAAGAAAAACCCGCAGTATTGCATGGACAAAAGTGTCCTATGTGTAATAAAGATACATTAACTCTTACTGAACTTAACAAAGATGTTCCTTTCTTTGGAAAAGTACATTTATTTTCTATGAGCTGCACTTCATGCAAGTATCACAAGAGTGATGTTGAAGCAGAGGAACAAAAAGAACCTGCTAAATTCACTTTTGAAGTTTCAAGCAAAGAAGATTTAGACGTTAGAATAGTAAAAAGCGCTGAAGCCACGGTTAAAATTCCTTTTATTGGAGACATGACTCCTGGACCTGCAAGTAATGGTTTTGTTACAAATGTTGAAGGATTAATCAACAGGTTTAAAGAACAAATTGAAACATTAAGAGACACTGCAGAAGAACAGGAAGATAGAAAAAAAGCAAAAAATATGCTAAAAAAAATCAGTAAAGTTTTGTGGGGTAATGAAAAATTAAAAATAATAATCGAAGACCCCACAGGTAATTCTGCAATAATAAGCGACAAAGCTGAAAAGAAGAAATTAGGTAAGAAGTAAAGAAAGTTTTTTATCACAATCTGTCAGATAATTCTTCCGCGAGTTTTAAACGATATGTTTTGTTTAATGAGATTACTGCAAGATCAGGTCTGGGTCTTTGGTGAACAACCTCAGTAAGTAAAGTTAATGCATTATTGTTTATTTTAACATGCGGATTAGTGTTTTCATTAGGCTGATCAATTTGATAAATATCTCCCATAGCAATGTTTTTTGAACCTTGATCTAGCCTGCTAACGTACAGTTTGGCTAGTGCTCTGTTGCCGTTTTGTAATTCGTCAATAACAGAAATCATGTTTTCTATATTCATACCTCTCAAAAAAGCAGTTGCTACATTTCTAATTATTTCACGATCTTCCATTATAGTGATTAATCCTTTATCAACCTTATATTTCTCTGTAAGTTTTCTTAAAGTGATATAAAATGGTTTTAGAAATGGTCCTAGCTTGTCATCTATATCTCCAGGTAAAAATCCATAATCTGTCGTGGCAACTTCAGGTTTTACTAAAAGCAATCCATTTTCGTAAGCTTTCTTAAAAGGAATGTCTTTTTCTCTGTAATTATCTGTTTGAACTCTTAAATCTAGTTTTTCTTTGTCAATTAAATGATGCAATGCTGCAGCCATAGAAAGACGTGTTTTTCCTGTCCCTGCTTTTCCGTTGACAACTAAAAAACTTATTCCTGGATTAATCAAGTGATCCATATAGTAAACCTGCCCAATATCTCTGGGAGTAGTATCAAAGAATTCTCTGATGTAAAAATGTTGTTTAAATAAATCATCAAACTTTTCACGCCTGCCATTGACACCAATGCTATATTTTAAGCATTCAAAACTTTTCTTTTCAGGATTATATAATGTTAAAACATAATCATTTGTTTTGTCTTTGTTCACTAAAACAAAACCTTGATTCCATATTAATTTAGAACTTAATTTTTTCCCT
>JACRAI010000109.1 GCA_016213425.1 archaeon
AGTTAATATATGGATTTAAAAGAATGGGTGAAACACTTTTTAAAGTATAAAGATTTAATGACTCAAGACATTTTAAACTTTAAAGATATTTCATCTACAGAGTTATTAATCGAGAGAAAAAGTGAACCTCAAACAATTTTATTAATTGAAGATTTATCCCTCGATAAAGTATCTTCAAAACTTCAAGAAAACTTAATGATAGTTACACTAAACAAAAAATCAAATATAAGTTTTACTGTCAATAATTGGAATGAATTAATTAAAAATAAAAAATTAGCAATGGTTTTCGTTAATTTAAATTCTTTAAATGACGATAAATGGGTTCTGCACCCCTACACACACGACATAATTTGTGATCCTGCAACATTACAACAAGGTCTGTTGTCTATTGCCGAAGGTGTAGGATTTGTAGAATGATTTATAAATACTGATTCCTAGTTAAATTTCGAAATCAGTCCGATATCTCTGATGACGGACAAACGCAGTGATAAAGAGGTTTTATGAAAAAAATATTTGGCGCATTTTTATGTCTTCTATTCATAATTAGTGTTTTCTCGCTTTTTTATTTCAGAAAAGAGAAAAGTTCTGATTTTCTTAGTGAATGTGTTGAAGATGATGCTCAATTATATTATTTTATTAAAGCGTTAAAAGATCAAAACCCTAAGTTATGTGAAGAAACATTTAAAGAAGACTTATGCAAGTTAATGGTTAACAAAGATTCAAACAATTGCAAAGATAATACTTGTAAAGCATACACGCTGAAAAAATCTTATTTATGTGAAGAAAAGGACTTTAACTGTTTAGCATACACTACTGGAAATCAAAATGACTGTTTTAAGCTTGATAAAGAACAGCAAAAAGACTGCATAGCTTTCGCTCTTCTAGACTATGAAGTTTACTCTAGAGAGGTTGTAGTTAAGGAATGTCAGGGAAAATTAAAAAATACAACTAGCGAGGAAATTAATTTAGTTAAAGAAACTAAAATAACTGCTTCTTGAATTCACTAGACACCTCTTAAACGCAAAATTCTAACTTTAAAAGAGCTATAACGCCAAAATAAGGGGTCACTGGACACTGGACATTTACGTATAAGGTATTTAAAGGACGCCAGTGAGAGTTTGTGTGTGGAAGAAAAAAATAAGTTAGTTGTATTTCAAGACAAGAAGATAAGAAGGGTTTTGCATGATGGGGAGTGGTATTTATCAGGCCAGCAATATCGATTTCTTTACCTTCTCTTCCGAACTTGATTGATGGTACTAAGCTAACTTCTTTCCATTCAGTTTTTTAGTATGACTCCGAGCTCAACAGGACTTATCTTGGTTTGATATTTTCCTCTTACTTCAATTGTGAAAGGAATCAGTTCTTTTCTGAAAGTAATATCTTGTTCTTGAAGTCCCGTATATCTTTCAACTTGATATTGCTCAAACATTTTAGTAAATTCTTGCTAAAATATTTCTGGAATGGTCATTTTATTAAAATCCCAATCAGGAAATACTTGATTTCTTGATTTAGCAATTTGGTAAAGATTCATGAAGTGAGAAACATAATCTTGAGAAATAAAAGAAAGTGATTTTCTAAATTCTCTCTCCCATCTTTCTTTTGAGTCTGGTTCTACTTTATTCTTCTGATTATCCAAGTAAACGAGTGGCAAATTATTAAATTGTTTATTAACAACCATTAAAATAGTCATCGATTGTTTTTTCATTCATTGCGCATCTTTATGATAAACATCTAAGAATATCAACTTGTTTTCTAAAGGAAAATATGCATAGGCTAATCTGTAGGGAGAAATGTATACTTCTCTAGTTCCTTTCCTGCCATATCGCATTGGTTTGCCTATTTCTGGTGTCTCTATAATCTTCTCAACTTGTTTCTTTACTTTCTCTTTAAATCCTGCATCTTTTATTTTGCTGATCACTTTTAAGAAATCTTTTTTGTACTCTACATCTAGCATGCACGAAGCTCCTTAAGAAAATCTTCTTTGGATTTTCTTTCGAATTTTCCTTTATCGTGCTCTTTCCAGGCCTTTTCAACTCTTTCTGCAAATACAAAATCATCTTTGAGCTTAGAAGCTAAGCTTTTCATACTTTTAAGAATGAACCTTCCGCTTTCTTTTATCATCAAAAATTCATCTCCTACGTAAACATTCTTTCTTAATGAACTGGGTATTACGATTTGTCCTTTTGTGCTGACCTTAGCAATTGCATATTCCATTAGAATCACCTGAGTAAGGTATGCCTTACAAGTATATAAATATTTCGAAGAATAATTTTAATTGTAAAAAAAGAAGAAAAAACAAAATGTTCAGAAGAATTGTTTAAACATTCTGTACATTCCTGGAAGTTGACCGATTGTTGCACCAATTCCTGCACCAACACTACCGCATACAATTGCTGAACCTGCGTCAACTGCGTATCGTATTGCTGTAGGTGCTTGTTTAAGTGCTTCAACGTAATCGTTGATGCTTTCTCCTAAGTATATTCCTCCTGCAATTCCTACTCCTGCACCAATAAAACCTGCTTTTACAGTAGATCTTACGTTGTTAAAGTGTTTATCAATACCACTAAAATGGTCTTCGATTGTTTTTTTATCTTGCATTTTTATTTCCTCCGAATATTTTGATTCAATCAAACAAATTACTTAGTTCTGCTTGATATTTTTCAGGTATTACTTGATAAGGCATATGACTATCTAAACCAAATTTTCCTTTTCTACAGTAATCATTTTCCTGAACTTTCTTTTTAACAGCTTCTAAATGATTAGGAGAAAAATTCCAGAAAGACAAGAAATTTGTATCTCCAGTCATAGCATGAACTCTGTTACTGAACCAGACATGTACTCCCCGAACTTCATCGATTTTTAATACCTGATCACAAAGGACGAATTTTTTTAATTAATATATCGGTTCATAAAATATTAAATAAGCTGTCCAAATCCATTTTTTTTCTTAATTGATATGGTTTTTTTGCTAATGAAACAATTTCTATATTCACGTTGTATTTTCTGCATAATTTTTTGTTCTGCATTAATCTGCCTAAAATAAGTGGCTTTCTATAGAAAGGGAGCTCAAGAAAATCTGAAAAAGGAAATAAAATTTTTATTTTGTTTTTTGCTGCCAACTTGCAAAAAACGTCATTTAAACCTGAAGCTCTTTGGTGCATGTGGTCTCTTTCACTCCAAAATTCAAAACCGAACATGAAGTCTGGTTTTACTTTCTCAAGAGCGTAGCGATCATTTTCTCCGCTTTTTATCATAATATAATCTACAATTTTTGTTTTAACTCCTTGTTTTGGATTGACTAATAATGCTGTTTTGTGATTGTTTATTTTTTTGACTTTATTTTTGTCTGTGTAAACAAAAACAAGCTCTTTGATAGATAGCTTTTCAGCTATCTTAATGAATTCTTCCTCGTTATTTTCTGGAAATACAAAATCCATAATTAAGCTATTTCTTGTTAAGTTTTATAAATATTGAGGTAGTTTACGTTGGTTTGTAGTGGGTGGTTTGTAGCATACCGCAAACTGTAAACTTCAAACTAATATGGAAAGAATACAAAAAATCCTTGCAAAGGCAGGAGTGGGAAGTAGACGTTACTGTGAACAGCTAATTGCAGATGGAAGAGTGAAAGTTAACGGGAATACGGTTAAGTTAGGGGACAAAGCAACAGAAAAAGACACGATCTTGCTCGACAATAGGCCAGTTTCTCAAGAAAAAAAAGTTTACTTAATGCTGAATAAACCTCCAGGGTACATAACAAGTACAATACCTAGAGAGCATGGTGAAAAAACAATAATGAGTTTAGTTAGACTTAAAGAAAGAGTTTTTCCAGTGGGAAGATTAGATAAGAATTCTCAAGGATTGCTTTTGTTAACTAATGATGGTGAACTAGCAAACAGATTGACACATCCCAGTTTCAATGTTGAAAAAGAATATATTGTTTGGACTGCACAGCCATTCAGATCGCTTGGTGAATTGAGGAATGTGGTTATTGAAGATAGAAAGCTTGCTATTAAAAGTGTATTTTTGGAAACAGACAAAAGAATAAAATTAGTTATTCACGAAGGAAGAAAGCACATATTGAGGAAAGCTTTTTGGCAGTTAGGGTACAAAATTTTAAGACTTAAAAGAACAAGGATTGCGAATTTAGAATTACAGAATGTTAAGCAAGGAACTTGGAGATTTTTAAGCAATCAAGAGCTCAGGAGTTTGCGTGAATTTCTTGAAGTCTCTCATCAAAGTGCAGGGTCTGCATAATTCTCCAGTGCTCACTTCACCGCACTCTATACAGTATCCTGCTATATCGGTTCCACTGAATTTTTCTTGTAGTGAAGGAAGTTTTTTCAAGAAAAAATTAACAATATTTTCTTTGACTTTAGGAATTTTTTTTTCTAACTCATTCAGCAAATCTTTAACATGATTTCTAAATCCTTCTGTTGAACAGGGACATTTTCCATAATAGACTGGGAAATTCATCATTTTACTATACTTAATAATATCTTCTTCTGCAACAAGATAGAGAGGTTTTACTCGTGTTACTAACATTTTATTTTTTGTAACACCAGTCGTTACGCCCATTCTTGCAGATAAATTATTTTTGTTTTTCAACATGTTCATAAAAAATGCTTGAGCTGCGTCGTCTAAATTATGA
Organism: archaeon; assembly: GCA_016213425.1. Taxonomy (GTDB): domain Archaea; phylum Nanobdellota; class Nanobdellia; order Woesearchaeales; family ARS49; genus JACRKG01. The sequence continues at coordinate 4,649 of JACRAI010000109.1, forward strand.
CCCATGACTAGTTTTGTAGCTCCCACTTCTCTGGCTTTTTTATTCAGAA
>JACRAI010000110.1 GCA_016213425.1 archaeon
AGATAAAAGTTGTTTTAGGATATTTCTTGAATTATTAAAATCAATAAATACGGGTTTAGGTTTGTCTAGTGATGAAATTGCAGAAAGAACGAGTTTAAGTCGAGGAACTGTAGTACATCACTTAAATAAATTAATGGAATCAGGATTAATTATTCAACAAAGAAACAAGTATTACTTAAGAGAACCGAGCCTTGCAGCGTTATTGGAGCACTTAAAAAGAGATTTTGAGCAAACATTTCATGACTTAAATCTTGCAGCTAAAGAAATAGACCTTATTCTTCAGAGAAAGATTGGGTAGATCAGATCTATTTTAATTATGCTTTAAAAGTATCTTTTCTATTTTAGTTGCCTTCTTCTATTTTTTACACCTAAAGAATTATTTTGGTTTGTTCTTTGAGTTGTCTGAAGTAAATATTTTTCTTTGTACATTCCTAATACAACTGGAAGCCATTCATCAGAATTGCCATTTTCTTCAATCTTGATAGCAACGTCACTCAATACTCCGGCAGGAATTTTATCTTTAAAAGTTGTATAACCTAAAAACCATAACAAAGGTTCAGGAAGAAATAACAGGCGGCATCCTCTAGTGTGAAGAGCTTTTAAAACGTACTCATCTTTTATTGCAAAACTCAGCTCTCTCCTTGTTGTTTGATTTTCCACACCTAGAGCAATTTCTATTCTATTTTCTGTACCTAAAAGTGAGTCTATCATATTTTCGCTTTTTTGTGTTCTTGCTTCTAAACTTAGCCAGATATTTTTTCCATTTTTAATTTCTTCAAAGATTTTTCTATACTGACTTGTTGTTTCAGAATAACTTTTTTTATAGTAATCTGCTAATGCAGCAATTATTTCTCCGGGTTTCGGATGTCTATCTTGGTTTGCAATGTTTTAACTTACGAAGGTCAATGTCGTAAGAGAGAACAGCCAGGGATTCAGAGAGCAGAAGTAGAGAGAAGAATAAAGTATGCAGGATATCCAAACATCTTTGATGATTAGAGAAGAAGTTTTTGTTAAAGAATGTTCCTGAAGATGTTAGGTTTAGGCGCAGGTCTTGAATGGAAATTTTAGATGTCTACTCTGTTTGATTTGTTTTCTTTCTGCTGTAATGAACTACTGGTTTGAATTGTCCTGTCTTTTCAAAAATACCCATTCCTTTAGGATTATAACTTCCAACAGTGTTTGCTTGACCTGTAATGCTTGATTCAGAAGTTATAATCAATACGCCTGCTAAAGCAATAATGATTACTGCACTTAAAATGATTAATGCCAAATTAAATTCTTTCATAAAACACCTCTTTGTTATCTGTTCTCACATTCAACTATTTAAATTTTTAGCCTATTTTCAACTTCTTTTTTTAATGTTGAAACGTATAAGTCTATTTGAAATTCTATTTCTTTCCACATTTCTTTAGTTATGTCAGTGCCGGAATATTTATTTTTATTTCGGGTGTTTCTTATTTTTTCAAAAAAATGCCAATCAAGATTTAAATCTTTGAAATTCAATATTATAAACGCGAAAACTCCTTGATGATTGCTTGTTTTTTGTTTTTCAAAACGCATTAATAAATCACACAATTCTCTGATTGAGTCGTAATTTATGTGAAAAATCACCCTCCAATTTTGATCTTTGAGCTTTCTTAACTCTTTACCATAATTATAATCTTCGATTATTTGGCGCAGAATTTTTTCAATTTCATCTTTATCTAACCCTGCTTCTTCATACGCTCCTTGAGTTACTAAATCATCATAAACTTCTTCAGGTGTTTTTTCTAATTTTTTATACATTTATTCTAACCTCAAAAGGCTCTAAACTTCCTTTAATGTTAAATCCTTTAACAATATTTAAAATAACATTAGGATCTAAATCTTCTTTAATCTTTTCAGGATCTGCATAATTAAAAAGTTGTATTTCTCTTTTTAATTCTCTTTCAATTTTTCCTTTTTCAAAATTTTCTATATCGCCATAAATAAACAAGTCAACGTCACTAGATTTATTCCAGTCTCCTCTTGCAAAACTTCCAAAAACAATAGCAGTCTTTATTTTATCTGAAGAGAGATTATCAAATAATCCTGCTTGTTTTAACATCTTTAATCCATAAAGCCTTTTTTCAAATCGAAATAATGAGGAATTTCTGTTAACAATATAGTAAGGCATTTTTCTTTTTGTTTTGAATTTTTTCACTATTTTTTCTTTTAACAGTTCTTTCAAATAATAATTGACTCTTTCTCTGCTAAGCTTTGATTCTTTAACTAAAACTTCAAAATGCCACCTCCTCAAAGTTTCTTTGAAAAAGAGTTCTTTTAATTTTTCCATATTAGTACGAAAAATCATACTATTATTTAAAGTTATCTGTGGCAAATGTTTTTAAACATCATACAAATTTTTATCCTTATGGGCTCGTAGTCTATCGGTATGACGTCTCTTTGACGTGGAGAAGGTACCCAGTTCAATTCTGGGCGGGCCCATGCTTTTTTTGTTTCATCACTTTTTTAAACACACCAATTCTTCTTTTTTCATGGTTAATTTCGAGATTAAAACTTTAGGCGATCAGAAAGATTTGAGTTCTTTGTTGAAGTTTTTAGAATCTCAACCTTTGAATTATCCTAATTATACTGATTGGGTTTATGGAGTTTGCAAGAATGATTTAGATCTTGGTTACAAAAGTGCTTATCTTGCTTTTAGAAGAAGAGCTTTAGGTTACTTTTTGTGCAAGCAAGTTGAAGCAGATGCCAGAGGAGTTTATGATCAATTAATGGTTGATGCAGATTCAAAACAGAAAGATATTCATCATTTATTAAGATTTTCTGGGTTTCATTTGTTATTTGAACAACACTTGTATTCAGGTAATTTTTTGGATTATATTTTTGTGAAAGCAATAAAGCAAAACTAATTTTTAACTTTCAGCCACTTCAGCTGGATTAATATTTTATTTTACGCTGAAGCGTCTTCAAAAATATTTTGTTCATATTCTCTCTGAAGACTCCGCCAACCTAAAATAAAATATAGAATTGTTGGCGAGTTAGAAAGTAAAATCGACCGAAGGGAGTGAAACAGAAAATATTTATTACAATCCGAAAGCAGAATAAAAAAAAATAAAAAAATAATTATTAGAATTTTTCTTCATCTAATAAGTGTCTTTCTAGGCTGTACTTTCCTGCGCCCCAAGCATATAATACTAGGAATGCTGCAAAGTATAATAGCGCTGGTTCTCCGTAGTTTGTTAAAGGATTCCAACCTTTAGGGAAATGCATCATAAAGTATGCAACTAGCATTTCTACAGCTCCTAAAAGCGAAGCCAGTCTTGTAAATAATCCTAAGACTACTGCTAATCCTACAACTACTTCTATCACTCCTGCAGCCCCCATTAATGATGCTAAGGAGTCTACAGTTTTGCCTCCAAACCAGCCAAATAATTTTTGAGATCCGTGCTCGAAAAACATCCAGCCAATTAACAATCTAAATAAAACACATAAATGGTTTTTCCATTCATCGCTTAATTCTATTAATCCCATTTTTTATCCTCTCCTTTAATTTTTTATAGAATGATTTTTTTGGTGGAACTTATAAATTTTTCTAATGCAAAAATGTCAATTAATAAAATGATGGAAAAGCAATATTTATATATAACTTTCTTTTTCATTTTTTTTATTAAAATGGAGGGTGTGATTTTATGATGGATGTATTATTAATTTTGGTTTTTGCTATAAGTTTTTTTGCGTTGTTATTCTCTGCATGGCTTGTTTGGGACGTATTAAGAAGAGATACTGGAACTGCAGATATGAAAAAAATTTCTGATCACATAAGAGAAGGTGCAGAAGCTTTCGTTAAAAGACAATACACAACTATAGGTCTTTTATCTCTTTTTGTTACATTAATTATTTTCGGAGTATATCTTTACTCTGGAAAACCAGAATTGGCTTTCAAAACAGGAGTTGGCTTCCTACTAGGTGCATTCTGTTCTGCGATTGCAGGAATTGTTGGAATGATGACTTCTGTAAGAGCAAATATAAGAGTAGCATCTGCTGCTAGAAGATCTGTTGGAGAAGCATTAGTTGTTGCGTTAAGAGGCGGAGCAATTTCTGGAGTAATAGTTGTTTCCCTTTCATTAATAGGAGTTGCAGGACTTTATTACTTGTTTGGTGCTGATCCAAAAACAACTCCATTCATGATAGTTGGTTATGGTTTCGGAGCAAGTTTTGTAGCATTATTTGCTCAATTAGGCGGAGGAATTTATACTAAAGCAGCAGATGTTGGCGCTGATCTTGTTGGAAAAGTTGAAGCTGGAATTCCTGAAGACGACCCTAGAAATCCTGCAGTAATCGCAGACCTTGTAGGTGATAATGTTGGTGATTGCGCAGGTAGAGGTGCAGATCTTTTTGAATCAACTGCCGCAGAAAATATAGGCGCAATGATTTTAGGAGTTGCTTTATATCCTATTTTTGGTATTAATGGAGTTTTGTTTCCACTGGTTGCCAGAGCTTTCGGACTTGTCGCATCAATTATAGGAATTTTATCCGTCAGAGGAAAAGAAGATGAAGACCCTATGAAATCATTAAATAGAGGATATTACATTTCAAGCATTCTTGCAGCGCTATTTTTTGGAGTAGCAGCAAAATGGTTATTAGGCGCCAGCTGGTTATGGTTTTTTAGTGCGGGATTGGTTGGAATTGTTACTGCACAATTTTTTGTTTACATCACTCAATACTATACAGAATACAAGTATCGACCTGTTAAAGAAATAGCTATAGCAGGACAATCTGGACCTGCAACCACAATAATTTCAGGATTCGCTGTAGGATTAGAAAGCACGGCTTTACCAGTTATCGCTATTTCAGCGAGCTTATTTTTCTCTTATTGGCTTGGAAAAAGCAGCGGTTTAGAACATGGAGGCCTTTACGGTACTGCGATAGCAACTATGGGAATGCTTTCAACAGCAGCATATATTCTAGCTATGGATACTTTCGGTCCAATAACAGATAATGCTGGAGGAATTGTAGAAATGAGCAAAGCTCCAGAAGCTGTTAGGAAAAGAACAGATAGATTAGACTCAGTAGGCAATACTACAAAAGCATTAACAAAAGGGTATGCAATAGGTTCTGCAGCCCTTGCAGCATTTTTGTTATTCTCCGCTTACATGGATGAAGTTTCTCACTTAACTGGAACAGTTTTTCGCGTTGTTGATATAGCAAAAATAGATGTATTCATAGGAGCACTTTTAGGTGCAATGTTAATATTTTTGTTTTCAGCGCTAGCTATCAGAGCTGTTGGCAAAACCGCGCAATACATTATTCTAGAAGTAAGAAGACAATTCAAAAATAAAGGCATCATGACTGGCAAAGTAAAGCCTAATTATGCATCTTGTGTTGATATTACAACTAGAGGAGCATTGAAAAATATGGTTTTACCAGGAATTGTAGCAGTAGGCTTTCCTGTTGTTGTAGGAGTATTACTAAAAGCAGAAGCTACAGCAGCATTATTAATGGTAGGAACTATATCTGGAGTTTTAATGGCTTTATTATTAAATAATAGCGGCGGAGCATGGGATAATGCAAAGAAATATGTAGAAACAGGTGCTTATGGAGGAAAAGGAAGCGACACTCACAAAGCAACAGTCGTTGGTGATACTGTTGGAGATCCTTTCAAAGACACCGCAGGACCATCACTGCACGTGCTTATTAAATTATTGGCAACAGTAACTTTAGTATTAGCGCCATTATTTATTTAAGAATTTACTCTAATAATTTTTTTATTTCTTTTCCTTTATATTTTTCTATTTCTTCAAGACTTAAACCTTCTAATTCGTGAGGAAAATAAATCCATTTATCTGTTTCATGAATAAAATAATCCGGCCTGGTTTCTGTGCAATTTCTTTCAGGTTTGAAATAAACAGTTGCTATTCTTGTATCATAAGGCATGTTTAATCTCAATCTTTTTTCTAAAGTTTCCAGCACAGCCTTCATTGTTAATCCTGTATCAAAAACATCGTCAACAATTAATAGTTTGTCATTACTGTTCAAATTTTCTGTTACATAATCTAAACCGTAAACTTTTATTTCTTTAGCTTTCTCATCAATTCCTTCATATGCATGAGTTCTTATTGGAATATGATCTGTTTTCACTCCTTTATATTTGAAGAATTCTTGAACCGCAATTCCTACAGGAGTCCCTCCACGCCATAACGCTAATAAAAAATCAGGTTCGAAACCAGAATCAAGAACTTGCCTGGCCAATCTGTAAGAATCATCCTGCAATGATTGAGGTGTAATGAATAACTTTTGAATCTCGTTTGCCATAAAATTGATAAATATTAGTTATTTATAAGATTTTCTCAAAAAAATATTCTAAACAATGCATCTTTTATTGGCCAGTCTTCACAATCAATTCTGAAACTTAAAAAAAGAAAGATTTATATTGTTTAAATGAAATCTTTAATTGTTGATAAAAATGAATAATAGTGCAACTTTAGACAATGTGTATAAAGAACTTAAATTTATTAGGCAAAATATGGTATCAAAAGAGGAGTTTAATAGTATGTTAGAAACTTTTGAAGTTATTCATAATCCTCAAACTATGAAACAGATTCAAGAAAGTGAAAAAGATATTAAAA
>JACRAI010000111.1 GCA_016213425.1 archaeon
CTTCATTAAAAAACTATATAGGCTGGTCTGTTTCAACTTGGTTTAATAGAAAGACTTGTTTATTTCAAGCAGATCCACACCCAGCAAATTTTATAATACGAAAAAATGGAAAAATTACCTGTATAGATTTAGGACTTATCGGAGAAGTAAATGAAGGAGATTTGTTCACTATGAAAAAAGCATTACTGGCGCTTTATTCAAAGAACACTGAAGAGATAGTAAAGTGGTGTTTAAGAATGTGCAAAGTTGAAGAAGAAAAATATGCTCATAAAATTAAGAAAGATTTTCAAAAATTTTCAGAAGATACAAATAATTCATTAGGCTACTGGTTTATAGGTCCGGTGAAGATATTTATAAAACATAAAATCCCTGTGCCTTTATTTCTAAGCGCTTTCGGAAGAGGCAGCATAGTATATGATGGAACTATAAAATTTTTTAACCCTGAAATTACCACTCTGGACTTAATAGAAGATGAATTAAAAAAAGGTCTTAAAAAAGAAGTGTTGAATAATATTAAAGAAATAAAATTCGGGCAAATAATTTATGATCTAAGTGAAAAAGCGAAGAAATGTCCTGAAAAAATAAATCAAATAATAAATAAATTCTATGACGATCCAGAAAAATTAATCAATGAATTCAGAAAAGTAATTGCTGCAACAGTTTAAATCTAAAATGACCTACTCCCCAATCTAAAGATCTGTATCTTTCAGGGAGTAGGGCGACCAGAAAAGCCTACATCTACGACCTAAAGGTCTTAGTATTGGCTTTTCTGTGTATAAATTTTATCTTGTAGGTGTTTCTTGATTTAATGCGGTTTGTTGGGATTGAAGATATAAGGAGTGAAGTAAATCTGCAACAGCATTAATTGAATAATTGATAGAAATGCCTGTTTCTATGATGTATTCCTCACTCCAATCTTTACAATCAACATAGCTTCCATTGTTATAAGGACCCATTGGAAGTAATTTTTCCATTTGAGTGCAAGAATAAATTTCTCCTAGATGAGTTCTTAAACCAACTTTGGTGGCAGAGTCATACGCAGTTATTAAATCTAAACTTCCATCAAATCTGACAAATTCTTGAAAAATACTTGAAGTGTGATTTGGATCGCTGAATTTTTTTGCTTGAAGGGTTTTTTCAACAGATTTTTCAAACTCTGAATGCGCAGATGGTTCTTCACTTCCATGAATTGAATATTCTCCTATAACATGAGCCCAAACTGCAAGGTCTGAAACATAATGAGACATTGCGCCTGCATAAAAACAAGCCAGTTCTATATTACCATTTACTAATGCTTCAAGAGCTTTGTCATATTCTTGTTCAGCTCTGTAACTTGCTGAATCATCAATTAAATTGCTATTTTCATCATAATAGTTATGATGCCAGAAAGTATCTCCGTAGCTTCTTGATAATTGTTTTCCTAAAAATTTTCTTGCGATTACTTGATTGTCTGGAGCTTCAGTTCCTAAAAGAAATGCAGGCATGTTTTGGTTTATCCATTCTTTTTCATTTTCTGGAAGCATTTTTACTGCTTCTTCAGCAATCCAGTCATGCAACCCATACTTAGGATCTTTAATGTTTTTTGTTCTGCCTCCATTCTCCCAAGCTAGAACGGGCTGTAAAAATGCAGAAATAGCTATTGTAGATGAAATTACTTTTTTAAAAAAACTCCTCAAACTTAACACCCCTTTATTAACTTATTAAATTCAGAGTATTTAAGCTTTTTGTCAAAAAATTTATTAAAAATGTTAAAAATTAGAAAACGACATAAATTAATTATACTTTTGTGTCGTTTTCTAAATAGTAAGCGACATAATCAATATAACTAATTTCTGTCGCTTACTAAATCTTGAATCTTTGGAAGTAAACTTAAAGATTTACAAATTACTTGAAATAAATAAAACAATTTGAGATAATTCTATAAAAAAGCTTTTCCGAAAACTTCAAACAATCAGTGGTTTTTTTGCAAAATCTTAAATAAAACCTAATTATAACTTAAGTTATGGATAAATTAATCATATTAAAGCTTCAGAAAAATTTTGAAGATTATGCTAATGAAAAAGAGGGAGTAAATTTTTGGTTTGCCCGAGATTTACAAAACCTTCTTGAGTATGAGGATTGGCGAAATTTTTTGAATGTAATTGAAAAAGCGAAGATTGCTTGCAAGAATTCAGGTCATGATGTGAATGATCATTTCGTTGATGTCAACAAAACGATATCAATGCCCAAGAGTGCAAGTAAAGAAATTCCGGACATTATTCTTACTAGATATGCATGCTATCTTATTGCACAAAATGGTGATTCAAGAAAAGAGAAAATTGCCTTCGCACAGAGTTATTTTGCAATTCAGACAAGAAAACAAGAGCTAATTGAAGAAAGAATAGCATTGCAGGAGAGATTCGAAGCAAGAAACAAACTAATAGCTTCGGAGACAGAACTTTCAAAACTAATTTATGAGCGAGGAGTTGATGATGAAGGATTTGCAAGAATACGAAGCAAAGGTGATGAAGCATTGTTTGGTGGTTTTACAACTGTACAAATGAAAAACAAACTAAAAATCCCCTCAAAAAGACCAATAGCTGATTTTCTTCCAACAGTAACTATAACTGCAAAAAATCTTGCTACTGAAATCACGAATTTTAACGTAAAAAAGGAAAATCTTAACGGTGAGAACAGTATCACACATGAGCATGTAAAAAATAATAAAAGAGTTCGTGGATTACTTATAGAAAGCGGTATTGTTCCAGAAACTCTTCCGCCAGAAGAAGATATTAAGAAATTAGAACGAAGAGTAAAAAAAGATGAAAAAAATATTGCTGAATACTCTAAACATAAGAAAAAGTTAAAATAAAATTTCTACATACTATTTATCAAAAAATCACCGTATATTTATTAAAGACGTCAATCTCTGAAACCTGCATCTTTATTGTGTGTGGTGGTTAACTAATACAAAAGATAAAATTATTTGCAACTATTCTCCAGAATTCACAAAAATTAATTAAAAAAAATAAAAAATTTAAGTTTAAGCTTGTTCTTTTACAAGTAAAGCTAAACATTCTTCCTGTTTTCCTATTAATGTTTCAAAAGCACTTTTAACTTGTGGCTGCGACAGATCTTCTATCACACCTAATACTAGTTTTGTTAATTCCAGGTCATCTCTTTGTTGTTCGGCTGTTTGCTCAATTAACTTTATCTTGTCCTGTACAGTGCTAACTCTGCCAGTTTTGATTAAACCGCTAACATTAAGCGCTGCAAGTGCATGATACATTGCTAAAACATTATTTAGGGCACTACCTGAGCCAAACTCTCCGTTACGAGCTTGTGATTTGTATTTTTCAGCTTGTGACCTGTGCCACCCATATTGTATTTTTTCGAACATTTTTTATTCCTCCAACACCTTTTTTAGTGTTTATTACATAGTATTATACTCACCAGCATATAAACTTTTCTTTTTTTCACCACTAAAAAGTAGTTAAATATTTTTATCGAATAGAAATTTCCTCAAATATTAAATATTTTAAAAGTGTTTGAGAATGGATAAATTATTGAAGAAATACAAAATTGCGCAACGGGGTTTTATTTGTTTTTTATTCTTCCCAAAAAATAGTGGTTTGAAACACGACAAGATTTTTGAAACTGTAAGTTATACCACAGACTACGAACCACAAACTACAGACTAATTAACGGTACTTAATCAAAGTCTCAACTTTATATCCTTCAAGCAATTCTCTACCTTTTAAGAACTCTAACTCAACAACAAGAAGACAACCCGCAACTCTACCGCCTACTTTCTCAACTAAACTGCAAGATCCTTTTAATGTTCCTCCAGTTGCTAACAAATCATCAATTAAAAGAACTTTTTCTTCAGGGTTTACAGCATCGTCATGAATCTCTATTATTCCTTCACCATATTCTAACTTATATGCCTGCTGAACAGTTTTACCGGGCAATTTTCCAGGCTTTCTAATTGGGAACAAAGGCTTTTTTAAATTGTAAGCAACTGTTGGCGCAAACCAAAAACCTCTAGACTCAAGCGCGCCTATTTTATCAAAATCATACTTTTGAGCTCTTTCAGTTAACTCATCAATAACTTGACTAAAAACTGCAGGATCAATGAGTATTGTGCTAAGATCTTTAAATTGTATCCCTTGTTTAGGAAAATTAGGAATGTTTCTTATATGTTCTTTTAAATTCATAACTTAGAGAAACTTGTAGGGTTTTTTAAAGGTTACGTTTACTCAGAAATACTTATCTTTGCATAACAGTACTCTTCTACAGCTCTTTTTATTTCTTCTAGCAACTCTTTCATTTCTTTATCTAATCTCTCTTGTAGACTATTGTTTTCTTCTTGTTCTTTCTTGAACTCTTCTAACTTCACTCCTTTTTTCTTAATATCTTCATTCAAATCTTTCAGCTTCTGATTTATTTTTTCTTCTTTAACTTTTTTAGATACATTGTTGTGTGTTTTTTCTCTTTCAAAGCATTCTTTTCTTAACTTATTTAGTTGAGTTTCATTAAAGTTAACAAGCGATTTATCCAATTTCGTTTTATCTTTTTCATTTAGTTCAATATTGCTTGCTTTTTCTAAAATTTCTATAATCTTATTATCTTTATCTAACAAAAAAGTATCAACAGTGCTCTTCAAATAACCATGAATAAGTCCTTGATGTTTCACTGCCACCCGCTCATATTTTTTCAAGACTCTGAAAATGGATGCAATAAAATTAAGAATTCTTTCTTTGACTTCGCGCAATTCTTCAAGTTTATGTTCTTCTTCAGCCAATAATTCTAAATGTTTTTTGTATTCTTCACTTTTTTCTATTTTATCTTTTTCTTGTTTTTCTTCTTTGATTTCTTTTTCGTGCGCAATTATTTCAGTTTCAATATTTTTTTGTCTTGAATTATTTAACATGCTGGTTTTATCATGATATTCTTTTATATTTTTCAAAATTCTATTTGATTTTTCAACTTTTTTTTCTTCAGTTTTAATGTTTTCAACTGTTTTAGTCAGCTCAGTTATCTTTTCAGAAACATCTCGAACTTCGTGTGCAAAGAATTCTCTTAAAATAAGATTATTTTTTCTTGTTTTCTCTGCAAAAAGTGTTAAATTTTCATTAAACTTTTCACAAAATTGTTCGTTAAAGTTAGGCAAATTATTGATGAAAAAATTCAATTGGCTGACATAATTAGATCTATTGCCAGTCATATAATCTTTGAGTTTTTCTTCGATGTTGGGATTTCTTAACTCTGCATTTCTTAATTTTTCGATTTCTCCTTTAACTTCATGAATTTTGTACTTGACTTCTTCATGTAATTTGCCTTTTGTTTTGTTTGTTTGCTCAACAACAGGTCTAACAAATTCTGCAAAATACTTTTCTAAATCTTTCAAAGAAGCAAATTTAAGAACTTCTCTTTTCCTGAATAAATTATTCAGCCATCCCATTATTTTATGTGAACATAGATCACTTTTTATACTTTTGGTTAAGACGAGAAAATCATAATTTTTATAAATCACCTTCCCCCTTAAACATTCAAGAAAAAGAGATGCCGTTTCATATTCAATCGTTTAGGCTGTCCTTAACAAAGGAGGTGATGCAAAAGGCAGCCAATTTTTTTATTTTATAGTAAATAGTAGTCCAGTATAGAAATATTAATAAATTATTTTTACAGAGAAATTCCTTATGGATGATCACATAAAATATAAACCCACATCTCAAGAATATGATAATTTAGGTAATGAATACTGGGAAGTGTGGCAGGGAATACCTGAAGAAATACTAAAAGATTCTTTTCCAGTTGGTGGAGGAAATTATAAATACAATAAAAATTACAAATTGATATATATCTCTTCTAAAGCTTTAGAAGCTTTAAAAAAAAATCCTAAAGCAATATTATGCGTAAAGCTAGAAAAATCAAAAGATCATGATAAGAAAGTTCTTGGGTTTTTACCCTCAGAAGAATCATTAGAAGATACAATAAGAAATATTCAACGTGCAAATCAAAGATTTATGAAAAAGTAAAAAAGAAAGCTTTAAAAAGGGTTATTTTTTTCTTTTAGAGATGGATTTAACAAAAATCATTGGCACTTGCGCCCTAACAGCACTATTTGGGTGTTCTAATGGAGTCTGTATTCCTATGGCTAAAACTTCTAGAGGTCGAAGCGAACTAAAAGCATCATTTCAAGAAAATCAGCACATTTATCAAGTTCAAGAAGGAGATTTCTTGTTAAAAATTGCAAAAAATAATTCAGTTAA
>JACRAI010000112.1 GCA_016213425.1 archaeon
CATACAGGTAGAAGAATTCCAGTGTTGTTTGAACCAAAAACAATACCTGATGGTATAGTAAAACCGGTTCCTACAATGCAATTAAAAGAGTTAGTAGGTTCACTAAATCAGTACACAAAATTGTTAGATGAAAGTCTTAACTTTTATGATTGGTTATATGATCCAAAATATGGTCGTAATTTATCCGTTGGTATGGTTGCAGGTTATTTAGTTGGAGAGTTCTTTCACACACCTCATGTTCTTTCTGTTCTAAAAGATCATCCGAAAGCAGTTTATACAACTTTAAAAAATCTTGAAAGAACAATGAATGAAGTGCTGCACAAAAAAATATTAATAGAAGAATTAGAAATAGGCACTCATGAAGCAAGATACTTGCAGCAATTAATAAACAAAGCACACGACCATCCTGGTGGAATTGAAGAATGGATTTCAATTTATGGAGACTTAAACAAAGAACTAGAAAGATATGTTGGAGCGTTGTTAGGAGATTATTTACGTAATAAACACAACGATATAACTGTGCTAAAACCAATTTGGGAAATACCAACAATTAATTTATCTGCCGGCTTCCATTATGGTCATGTAAGCTCTATGATAGAAGCAGCTAAAGAAGTGGCTCCTTTAATTGCTAAGAAATTCAGTGAAAGAGATATAAAAGTAACACAAAAACCTGAAGGGCCAACAACAAATATTGATGTTGAAACACAAAAAAGATTGCAGGAACTGTTGTCAAAAGACTTCCCAAATTACTTCTTCACTGGAGAAGAAGGGGAACAAAAAAATATAAAACTTGAAGAAGGAATAAGAAGATGGATTGTAGATCCAATTGATGGAACTACAAACGCGATTAATAACAATAAAGATTTCTGTTTATCAATTGCAAACCAGTTATTTACTGGTGGTGAATGGGTTACAACTGATGGATGTATATGCCTGCCTGCTCATGGTGAAATATTTTGGGCTGAAAAAAATGACGGTGCTTATTTTATTGATAGGGAAGAAAATGAAAATGAACTAAAAATAGTGGAAGTAAACCAACTAGCTGGCAATACTGTTGATTTATCAATTAGAGGTTTTGGTGTTGAACTAGGTCCTGAATTAATCAAAAAATTATGGTCTGAAAATGTGAAATGGAGAAGTACCGGTTCGGCAGGATACACTCTTGCTAAAGTGGCAGGCAAAGGAAATGCTGGAGCAATAGTGACTGCTAATGATTATGATGTTGCTGCAGGATTATTAATAGCTCAAGAAGCAGGAGCAACAGTTTCAACAATAAATTTTGAACGAGAAACAAATCAAGGCAGAAGAGAGTTCACAGCATACATTGCAACTCAAGGAAAACAAATTCATGAAGACTTAACAAGCATAATTAAAGAAGTGTTAAAAATATAAATAACTGATGAGTTTCACTATTTGTAAACATTCGCTTTAACATAATATATCCTTTCTTCCACAAACCACCTACCACGAACTACAAACTAATTGGTCTGTTCACAACTTAAAGTTATCTTTTAAACCACAAACATTTTTATACATAATTAGTTTAAACTAATAAAAAAGAGTGAAATATGAGTAAAATAACTCAAGTTAAAGCTAGGCAGATTCTTGATTCTAGAGGCAATCCTACTGTTGAAGTTGATGTATTTTCTGAAAAAGGTTTTGCTAGAGCTAGTGTTCCTAGCGGTGCAAGCACAGGTATGAATGAAATGCTTGAATTAAGAGATGGAGGCAACAGTTTTCATGGTAAAGGCGTCAACAAAGCTGTTGCAAATGTATTAAAAATTGGCAAAAAGATTAAGGGGAGGAATGTTTTTGATCAAGAAGAAATTGACAAATTAATGCTTAAACTTGATGGCACAAGCAATAAAAGCAGGTTAGGTGCTAATTCTATGCTTGGAGTAAGTCTGGCAGTTTGCCGTGCTGCTGCTCTTGAAAAAAATGATTTTATTTACCCGTATATTGCTTCTTTGTTTGAAAATAAAAAAGTAAATTTACCCATTCCTATGTTTAATCTTATTAATGGAGGAAAGCATGCAGAGAATGATTTAGATATTCAAGAATACATGCTTGTTCCAAATAAAGCAAAAAGTTTCAGTGAAGCATTGCAAATTGGCAGCGAAGTTGATTTTGAGCTTAAAAAATTATTAATTAATCGTTTCGGAAAACTCAGCGCTAATGTTGGTGATGAAGGAGGTTTTGCTCCTAGATTCGAATGTGTTGAAGAACCAATTGATTTTATTCTTGACGCAGTAAATGAGTTAGGGTATTCTAAGAAAGTTAGTTTGGCTATTGATTGTGCAGCAACTACTTTTTTTAGAAAAGGAAGATACTATTTAGAAGGACAAGAATACAAGAACAGCGAGTTAATTGATTATTATTCTGATTTGGTTAAGTCTTATCCTTTACTTTCCATAGAAGATCCTTTTTTTGAAGAAGACTTTGATAGCTTTACATTATTGAACAAAAAAATTGGCAAGCAAGTCATGATAGTGGGAGACGATTTAACAGTTAGCAACCCTAAAAGAATACAAAAAGCAATTGTGAGCAATAGCTGTAATTGTTTACTCTTAAAACCTAATCAAATAGGTACAGTTACTGAAACTTTAGAAAGCGCAAAATTAGCATTATCACATAGTTGGAATGTAATTACTAGTCATAGAAGTGGTGAAACAAATGATGATTTTATTTCTGATCTTGCTGTTGGTTTGGGCTGTGGCTGGATTAAAGCAGGTGCGCCTTGTAGGGGAGAAAGATTGGCCAAATATAATCAATTATTAAGAATTGAAGAAAGTTTAGGAAAGAAAGCTAGGTTTGGAAGAAGTTGATTAAACACACAATTACTAATTTTAAAAAATAAATTAAAAAAATTAATATTTTTTATTCTTTTTGTACGTGAACTGCTTTTGGGCCTCTATCGCCTTCTTCTGTGTCAAAAGTAACCGCGTCGTTTTCTTGCAGTTTAACATCAGCACCCAATCCTGTTTTGTGTACAAAATATTCTTTTCCGTCTTCACCGGCAATAAATCCAAATCCTTTTAGTTCATTAAAGAACTTTACTTTTCCTTTCATTTTTTAAACCTCGTTAGAGAAATATTCAAAAAATCATATATTTCTTCACAATTAAACAAGAAAAACAGGTTTTATTTAAAAACATTGCTTTTCCGCCTGACTTAACTTAGTAAAAATTTTCTATCCAATTCGTTGTGTACTATAACTATGCAATGGCTTGCGAATAACATTTTATTGCTTATGCTGATCTTTTCAGCTCCATTATTATCTAAAAAGTTTTCTGTTTTTTTAGGAATACCTGTGTAGTCCCCAAAAATAAAAGTCACATTTTCTTTGAATTCTTTTTCTCTAATATCAATGCCTTTTTCATGAAGATAAATTAGTTGTGTTTGAGATTTTTCTTTGACTAATTGCTCAAAGCTTTTCTTGGAAATTTTTACTCCTGGATGTGCTTCAACTTCTTCACCGCTCTTCAATCCTTTGCCTTTTTTCAAAGCTTTCAATATTATTCTTGCAATATTTTTTTCATCAAAATAAAAATCTTTTAAATCATTGCCATTAAAGCTGATAATTTTCGGAGGGTCTTTAGGACCTTCCAAAACTACATGAATTATTGTATCTCTTCTTAAATCATTAGACAAGAAAACTGCATTAGAAATACACCTGCAAACTAAGTCTATTCTTCCAGCATTAGGTAAATCATCTAAATTAAATTCTGTCGTGTATGCTTTTTGAGCTCTAAGGATAAATTCTCGCATGAAGTAAGATAAATTGAAAGAATATAAAAAGGTTTACCAGAAATTTACTGTTGCGTACATATTTTTTAGCTGTTTTTCTAATTCTTCTCTTTCTTCTTGAGGTATTAATTGAAGTGTTTCCCAGCGGTTGTCTGTTGGGCTCAGTTCATATTCTTCTTTTCCTGGGAAAAAGTAACCTTTCCAGTAGCCTGCAACAGTTATCACACCATCAACATCACTTGAGAAATCTATTAATCGAACTTTTTTCCCTTTAAAAAAAGTCATTGCACAATATCCTTTACTATATCTGCCTTCATAAGCATTTTGCATGAATACTTCAACTACATCTTTAGAAACATTTACTGCAGGAAACTTGATCGTTCTATCACCCACTAATACTTCTAAGTTTTTTGCCTTGCTCAATCTAGTGGTGTGCCCTCTAGGTGTTTTTTTCGTTCCATAATTTGGATTACACATTTTTTATTCCTCAGAATACGTAATGTGAACTTCCCTTTATAAATCTTTCGACATTTTACTACTTTTTAGTAGTTATTATATCCAATTCCTATAATCATCCACATCTAACTGTCTTAGAACTTCATAATCATCTTTGCTTAATGGATTATCTAGTTTTATTGTGAAAGAATACTTTAAACCAGGATCTAAATTATCCATTTCTTCTGAAATAACTTCTCCTTGAATTTTAACTTTTTTATTAAAATCTTGTGCATCAAATTCTATACTGAATTTCTTGCCTATAATTAAAACAATATTAGTATAAATCTTAATCTTATCATACTCTACACTTCCAACGTTGCAATCTGCCATTTGTCTGAATGATTGCATATCTATAACTCTTTGAGGTGCTGGGGGGTCAATTTCTAACAAAAATGAGTACAGTCCATCTTTGTTTTTTGCTCCCGAAACAATTGTTGCATTAAGAATGTGCTCTAAACCATTGTTGTCTGGGACAGACAATTTAATGGTTATACCTGTTTGAATTTCTTGATTGTACGTTCCACCTAAATATTTACCATCATCGCTTAAATATTTCACGTTTAATTGAGGTTTTTCGGTCATAAAATAAAAAATAAGCATACATGTATAAAAAGTTTTTTATAATCAAGCATTATAGAAAGTTTTCATGAATAAAGAAATTGACTGGCTTATAAGGAAAGCTCTTGAAGAAGATATTGGAACGGGTGACGTAACTTCTAATTTTACTATTCCTAAAGATATGACTGCAACTGCAGAATTAATCGCTAAAGCAGAAGGGGTTATTTCAGGAGTTGATGTTGCAGAGCAAGTTTTCAAAACTGTAGATAAAAATTTAGAAGTAAAAATTTTATTAAATAACGGAAGTATTGTCAAATCTAAAGATGTTATAATGAAAATTAAAGGCAATGCAAGATCTATCTTAACTGCTGAAAGAACTGCTTTGAATTTTATCAGACATTTAAGCGGTATATCAACTTTAACTAACAAATTTGTTCAAGCAGCAAAACCAACTATTATTTTAGATACTAGAAAAACAACTCCCGGCTTCAGATTTTTAGAAAAAAAAGCAGTTCATTTTGGCGGCGGAAAAAACCATCGTAAAGGACTTTACGATATGATCTTGATTAAAGATAATCATATAAAAGTTGCAGGAAGCATTGCTGAAGCGGTTAAGAAAGCAAAAAAAAGTTCTTTAACTATTGAAGTTGAAACTACTAATTTAAAAGAAGTTCAAGAAGCTTTAGACGCAAAAGCAGATATAATCATGTTGGACAATATGTCTGATAAAGAACTGAAAAAAGCAATAAAACTAGTCAATAAAAGAGCAAAACTTGAAGCTTCAGGAAACATGAATTTAGAGAGAGTTAAAAAAATAGCAAATATTGATTTAGACTTTATTTCTGTAGGCGCAATTACTCATTCAGCGCCTAATTTGGACTTAAGCTTAGAAATTATGTATGATTAGCAAATTTTATATACCTTTGACATATTTGTCTTTTTATGGGCACAAGTCTGGGTGAAATGTTCAGCTATTCTGCGCTTTTTAATATGAATCGAAATGCTTTAGGGGTTATTTCTGAAAAAAATAAAGTGGTAAATCAATCATATTACCATGTTTTAAGTGAAGCAAAAAATCTTGCCAGTTCACTTCTTGAACATGGAATTACTAAAGGGGATCGTGTAGCTATACTTTCTAAAAACTCTCCCGAATGGGCTAAATTAGATTTAGCAAACCAATTAATTGGTGCTGTAACAGTTTCATTATATCCTAGTCATCGCTCAGAAGATCTTTCAGCAATACTTAATGATTCTGGAGCAAAATTTTTATTTTATGAAAATTCCCTCTCGAATAAAGTGCAGGATTTAAGCACTCCACATTTAGAAAAAACAATTAATTTTCTAGATATTTCTTCGTTTTTAAAAATTGGCAAGAAAAACTATCCGATTGTTGAAGCTTCAGACCTAGCAACACTTTGTTATACTTCAGGAACAACTGGTGAGCCTAAAGGAGTAATGCTTACTAATGAAAATATTTTGCATAATCTTAAAGCTTTAAAAAAAGTAACCACATTCAATTCTGAAGATGTTCATCTTTCATTTCTCCCATTAAGCCATATTTTTGAAAGAACTGTCGGGCATTATTATCCGTTATATTGCGGGTCGAATATTGTTTATTCTAGAGGTCTTGAATCGTTAAAAGATGAGTTATTGATTGTTAAACCAACAGTATTCATAGGTGTTCCCAAAGTTTTTGAAAAAGTTTACTCAAAAATTATTGAAACTGCAGAAAAATCAAGCACTTTTAAGAAAAAATTATTTGACAAAGCAATAAATTTTGGCGAAGAATATTACGTATTAAAAAGCGAAGGGGGAAAAATTTCCAGAATGATGTCTCTTGAACACTTATTTTTTGATAAATTAATTTATTCAAAAATCAGACAAGCTTTCGGAGGCAGACTAAGAATGGCCATTACTGGGTCCGCGCCAATATCTAAAGAAATAATAGAGTTTTATGATTCAGTAGGAATTACTCTTTTAGAAGGATATGGTCTTACTGAAACTTCACCAGTTATTTCAGCAAATTCTTTGAGCATGAGAAGAGTTGGATCAATTGGAAAACCTCTGCCAGGGGTAGAAGTTAAACTCAGCAAAGTTGAAGGACATAATGAAGAAGGAGAAATCATAGTAAAAGGTCCAAATATAACTCCAGGTTACTGGAACAAACCTCAAAAAACAAGTGAAGTAATAAAAGAAGGCTGGTTTTATACTGGTGATTTAGGAAGAATGGATAACGAAGGTTTCTTGTACATAACTGGAAGACTTAAAGATGAATTTAAGTTAACTAATGGAAAATTTGTTGCTGCAGCAAATATTGAAAAAACACTTAATAAAAATCCATTCGTGATGCCGTCAGTTGTTCTACCTTCATTAAATAAAGATTATGTTGTTGCATTAATAGTCCCAAATAACTCTGAAACACCAGATTTAGAAAAAATAATAAGAGAAGAAATATCTAATCAATGCACTAATTTTGCTCCTTATGAAAGAATAAGAAACTTCGCAATTGTCAAAGAACCTTTCACAGAACAAAACGGCCTAGCAACACCAACACAAAAAGTAAAAAGAAACGAAGTTGCGAAGAAGTATGCAGAATTGATTGCTAAACTCTAAAACAAGTTTATTAAAATAAAACTAGATCGTCGAATGATTAATTACTAGATTTTTTACTGACTTTAAATAAAAAAGATTTTGTTCTATTTCCTCACTTGAAAAATAAAGTATTTTCTCCAGAAGAATTTGAAAAAGAAAAAATTCACATTTTTTGAGCAGCTACAAACATTTTATTAAAGGGATACTCTGTTTTTTTATCTGATTCCCTTCGGCCTATCCATAATAATTTGAATTTCGATTTCTTCAAATATTGTCTGATTTCTTTTTCATCAATCAAATTAATGAACATTTTAACTTGTTTTTTATAAATAACTTCATAAAAATCATCTTCTTGCTTTTTAGAAATGGGTTCTTGCAAGCTGAAGTAAACGTACCCTTTAGGTTTCAGTACTTTATGTATTTGTTTTAAAACTTTAATTACCTCAGGTTCAGGAATGTGAATTAGTGAGTAATTCACGAATACCGCATTAAAACTTTTCGGAGAAAATTTTAAATCTCGCATATCCATTTGTTGAATGTTTAATTCAGGATAATGATTTTTTGCCATTCTAACCATTTTCTTAGAAAGATCTATTGCGGTAACTTTTAACAAATGTTTTTTGACCATTTCATAAGAAAGCTCGCCAGTTCCTGCACCCATATCAAGAATTTCTTGTTTGGGTTCTAGCAATGATAGAAATTTTTCTATAAAACGATGATCATGTTCTGCTGACTTCACTTTTGTTTTATATAATTTAGCAAGAATATCATATGCTTTTTTATCTTGATGAATTATATTTTTGCTGTTCATTCTTGCCTCAAACCAATATGTAACTTTTCATTTCTTTACTTACTTGTCTGGCGTATCTTAATTTGTCTTCAGTATTAGCATATACAGTGAATAATGTTTCTCCTTTCTTAACTATGTCTCCTATATGTTTGTAAATGTAAAGGCCTGCGTTTTTAGCTAAAGGAGCTCCCGCCATTCTTGCTATTTTTGATATTGCTTTGTTATCTATATCTTTTATTCTGCCTGATTTATCGCTTTTGTAGTTAAAACAGCATTTTGCGATTTTTAATTTCTTAATATCTGGTGTTGGGCCTCCTTGTGCTTTAACCATTTTAACAAAAGCTTTGTAAGCCTGTCCTGATCTTAGTATTTCTTCAGCCACTTTTTTTCCAGTTCCTTTTTTTGTTTTGCCTATTAAGTCAAACACTAATCCTGCCATTTCAATGCTTTTCTCAGCTAAATCTTTAGGTGCGTCAGCATGGTTTTGAAGTACTTTTAAGCAGTCAATTGCTTCAAGTATTGGTCCAATACCGTTGCCTATAGGTTCTTCAGATTTAGTAATCCACACACTAACTTTTATTCCTAATTTTTTGCATAAGTACTCAAAATCTTTTTTTAACTTATTTGCTTCAACTAAATTTTTTATTTTTGTATCTCTGCCAACAGGAATTTCTGTCAATAAATGTGTTGCTCCAACACTCTTTTTTTTAGCTAAAATCGATGCAAGCATTTGACCTAAAGGATCAATACTCAATGGGCTTTCTATTCTTATTATTTTTTCATCAGCAGGAGCTAAATTTATTGATCCGCCCCATAAAATAAAGCCTCCAACTTTTTTCAGAACTTTTTTCAGCTCGCTTAAAGATATGTCTACTGGGCAGAATACTTCCATTGTGTCGGCCGTTCCTGCAGGAGAAGTTATTGCTCGACTACTTGTTTTAGGCATAATAATCCCTGCAGCAACAACAATAGGAGTTGCAATTAATGTTGTTCTATTTCCTGGAACACCTCCAATAGAGTGCAAGTCTGCAATGATTTTGCTTTTATGCTTTAAAATATCTCCAGTTGCAATCATTGCGTTTGTTAAATCAAGAATTTCTTTCATCTTCATTCCTAAAGTATAATTTGCGGTTACATAACTGGTTAATTCTATTGTTGATAAGTTGTCTTTAACTATATCTTTAACTAACTGAAGTGTTTCTTCATATTTTAGTTCTTTGCCGTCAATTTTTTTCTTTATTGCATGAATTGATTTTGGTTTTGATGTTAAATGAACGCAAACTTTATTGTTGTTTTTTGCGTTTAATGCAGCAAGAACTTCTTCAAATAATCCTATGCTTCCTTGAGGTATGGTTTTTTCACTTTCTGCTATGTTGGCTATAGCAGTTACAGATCTGTTCTTGTAATCAATGCTTACACGATCCATTGGGTGAATATCTAATAATTGTGCGTCTTTATGATTAATTAGAACTATTTTAGGATCCCCTGTTGATATATCAACATCTTTGGCTTTTAAGTGGCATTTCATTTTGTGCAATATCTTTCTTCTTCGTACATTTCAAACAATACTTGTGTTAAGCAGAGAACTATTGGTCCGAATATAAATCCTAGTACGCCAAAAAGGAACATTCCTCCCAGAACACCAACAAAAATTATTAGTGCGTTAGCTTTTGCTCTGTTGCCTATAATAACTGGTTTTATTATGTTGTCAATTATTGAAATGCTAACTGAAAATATAAACAAAACAATCCAGTAACCAACGGATATATTTCCCACTGCAGACTGTATAAGAATGTAATAAAGAAGTGCTGGAGCCCAAATAACCCATGCACCTAGATAAGGTATTAATGCTGAA
>JACRAI010000113.1 GCA_016213425.1 archaeon
GAACAAATCTACGAAAAAACAATAACCAAATTCGGAACTGGAGCAAAAATCGACGCACCAAAAGACCACATAGGAAGAAAAGTCTACGTACTAATCAGAAAAAACTAATTCTAAACCAACAATATCCGCGCAAGACCCCAATATAGTTTAAAGCTTTTACTTCTAATTAGCTTAATCCTTGACTTAAACTAAGAACTTTTCTACTTTCCGCAACAGGCGCCGCCTACACAATCTATCCAGCCACCAGCTCTTGTTTTTTCGTTAGTACCATTAGGGCATGAGCCATAAACACATTGGTAGCCTTGTTTCCAGCAAGAGTTTTCAGTACTCTCGCCTCCAGCGATTCCTACAAACTCAGTGAACTTTTTAACCCAATTTCCTAGGTTACCTGTAAAAATTCCTACTACAATAATTAATATAACTAGTGCTATTGCAGCACCCACAATGACATTGAACGCGCTTGTTTCTCCTTTTTGCATGCTTATCAACCCTTTGATTTTAACTAAAAAGAATGGTTTTATTATTTAAAGCTTTCTAGTTTAGAGTTCAAAAAGTTCACTTCATTAAAGAATCTATCATTTCTGGGTCTGAAAAGAATTTTTCTCTTTTTAAATCATCGATTATGTAATGAACGTCTTTTCTTTGCAGTCTGTATTTTCCTTCTAGTATTTCTAGAAATGCTTCAAGTTCTTTTAAGTTTCTAAACACGAGTTCGGCCATGCAATCAAACCCGTTATTTACTTTGTACAATGAATTTACATTATTATGCTTTAATAAGAATTCTGTGAAATCTTTTTTCTGTCTTTTATCAACTTTCATGAATACATATGCTCTTGTGTTGAATCCTATATAATTAAAGTCAAGAAGCACAGTATTTTGCATTATTAACCCTCCTTGATTTTGCTTTATCTTAGAAAAAATTGTTGAAATTGGTATTCCCAGAACTTTCGACAGTTTCGTAAGCCTTGTTCTGCTGTTTTTTCTTAAGCTTGCTATTATTTGTAATTCTTTTTTATCTATCATTTTAATGTCCTCCGAGCGTATAAGCTCTTAAAAAAAGGACATTTAGTAAAATTATATAATTTATTCTTATAACTTATATAATTCTTATAATTATATAATCAACAAATAGTTTTAAAAAACTTTTTCCTTTACTAGATTCATGAATCGTAAAGTTATCCAATTAGCGGGGAAGACTTTAGTTGTTAGTATTCCTCTTAAATGGGCTAAACTGCACAACATAAAGAAAGGTCAAGAATTAGAAGTAGAACTAGGAAATAACCAATTAAGTGTTTTTACAAAAAATTTTAAAACAGCTCTAAAAACTGATTTATTTCTAGACTGCAATGAAGAGTTCGCTAAACGAAGGATAAATACTTTATACAAAAGAGGGCTCGATCAAATAAATGTCACAGTCAACAACTCCAAAATACTAAATCAGATACAAGAAGAGCTAAACATTCTTTTAGGTTTTGAAATTATTGATAGATCTGAAAGAGCTTGCGTAATTAAAAATATTGCTCTTCACATTGAAGAAGAACTAAACATTCTGCTTAAAAGAATCTTCCTAATAAATCTTGAAATGACAAGATTAACAGAAAAATTATTGCAGAAAAAAGAAGAAGAAACACTTAATGAGCTCAGAAATTTAGAAGTAATGAATGACAAACTAACAAATTTATGCAAAAGAATTCTTAACAAGCAAGTTAATCAAAGAATGGATAAAACAAACTTAACTTATTGTTTGCTTTGGTGTTTAGAAAAAATTGCAGATGAATACAGATGGCTGGGTGAAGAAATAAATAAATCTAAAATCAGTTCTGAAATGATAAAACTTATAGCAAATATTAATTCATTTCATCGTTTGTTTTATGAAATTTACTGCAAATTCAATGAATCTAAAGCAACAACTTTAAGCAAAGAATACGAAAAACTAAAGCAAGAATCATTTGAATTTGTTAAAAAGAATCCTTTAATAGGCCATCACGCAATAAATATTATCCAAAACTTGTATGAACTTGCCGGCCCCTATTATGCAACAATATTTTGAAGTTCATTCAGGTCTTTTTTTATTTTTTCCAAACCACTCAATTCGGTTAAAGAGTAGAGCTCTTCTTGCTTTTCTTGCAAGTATCCTAAATTGTTTATTGCATTTCTTAGGAAATCTCTTGAATAATCGATTCTTTTTCTACTCAGTTCATAAATCGCATAAGTTATAGCTTTAGAAGTTGTTAATGAAAGAACTGACAAGCCGAATTTTAATTCATTTGAGTAATTTTTCATTATATCTTTTAATTTTTCTTCAACACTTAAGTAAATCTTTCCTCTATCTACTAGTTTTGC
>JACRAI010000114.1 GCA_016213425.1 archaeon
ACTAATTCAGCACTTCTTAAAATTTTTATGTCTTTAAAATTTTTTTGCACTTGCCTTAAGTTTGCCTTGTTTATATCGACTTGTTCTCTTAAACGATAACTCATTATTTTTTTGATTTCTTCGGGATTTTCAATTAATAATCTTGTAATTAATTCATCAACAATTGCTGCGCTGGCATTTATTTCTTTAGCTAAAATTAACGTCTCTACTTCTGCTTGCTGCAAAGCTTGCACGTACCTATCTCTTGCTTTAAAACAGCCATTAACTTGGCTCATAATTTGTTTTGCTCTTTTTGTTATGTTTTCATCATTATAAACTTGAAGAATTCCTTGTTCTATAACTCTTTCAACTTGCAGTGCTTCAAACTTAAATCTTTTACTTTTTAAAGGTCTTTCAATTATTTCGTAATGTACTCCTTTTGTTATGTAGAAATCTCCTTTGAATTTTTCTTGTAATGGGCGCAATATCTGTAGTAAATTGTTTGTAGCTAAACTAATTATTGGTCCTGTGTCAAATACTAATGCCTTCATTTTGGTTTGGAGTTTATAGTTTGGGGTTTGAAGTAACTACAAACTATGAACCACCAACTACAAACCACTCAGCCTCTTTTTCAGTTCTTCTATTAAATCTGCATTCATAGGATCAGTATTGTAAAGTTTTGCTAAATGCACGCTTGTTAAGTCTCCTAAATAGATTGCTGTGAACGTCTTAACTAATTTTGAAGTACCTTTAATGTGTACTTCTAAAACTTTATTTCCTGCTTGTTTGATTATTTCTTTAGTTAATTCTATTCTTTTTCTAATCTGTGGTTCTTCATCTTCGTCGCTTAAAATTACAACAAATAATTCTTTATTTGTTCTCTTGTAAGCCATTAACTCGTTATGATCTAGTTCTGGAAAAACATTATAGAATGCATGGATTTTGGTATTTTCATTAAATTCCTGTTTCCATCTTAGTGCTACTCCTTCATAAGTTGGAGAAGTATAAATCAAAGGAATGTGATCTTTAAGTTGTCTTGCAAGTTCTTGAGCTTTTTCATCATATCCTTCTTTTTTTAATGCATTAATCGTGTCAGCAACATCTTTTGAAGATATACTGATTAATTTTAAATCATTAAGAATCATAAGAATTGGAAAAATAAGGTATGCTAAAGCAGTTCTCGGAGGAAGTCTATAAGGAACTCTAACAATGTTGTTAAAATCTAGCTTTTGTGCAAGCAAAGTTAATTTTCCGTTGCTGGTTACAAGAACTATCTGGCTTTTTCTTTTCAAAGCTTCCTTAAAGCATGAAACTGTTTCCTCAGTATTTCCAGAATATGAAATGCAGAAAACAAGAGATTCTTCGTTAACCCATCCTGGAAGATGATAATTTTTTATAACACTTAAAGGAACTTTACAATCACCGATTAATCTTTGAATAATGTTGCCTGATATTCCGCTGCCACCAACTCCACAAAAAATGATATTCTTAGGAGTATTAACTTTGATGTGTTTCGCAAGATCTAATGCCCCTTTTATTTGGTCTGGCAACGCTCGTACAATTTCCAGCATAATAACAATAGGTGAATCCAGTTTTATAAATGTTTCGAGAAAAGTTTATATAGATTATGTAATACATGTATTACGTGGATTTAAAGATTAATTGGGATCATAAAAGATGCAAGCATGCAATTGAGAGGATGTGGTTACGTGGGATCACTATGAGTGATATTAAAGATGCTCTTAAAAAAGGCAAAAAGCACAAACAAAAAGAAACAGGATTATACGAATCATTTTACAGGTTTTACTCAGTGGTTTACGATGAATTTAACAAGAAAGATTTTAAAAAAATATACCCGATAACGGTAAAGTTGTGGTGATAAAAATGGAAAAAGTACTGGATTATCCTTGCAGTTGCGGAGGGAAGCTAAAACAAAGTTTTTGTCAGGTAGAATTTTTTGGCATAGATTTCGGGGTTAAAAAATGTGAAGTGTGTACTAAATGTGGAAGTGAATTTCTAGATGATCAAACAATGGAATGTATTGAATCAGAGGTTAAAAAGAAAAAGTTATTTGGTTTAGAAAAAGAAATTCAAATAGTAAAATCAGGAAATTCTTTAGCATTAAGAATTCCTCCAGAAATAGTGCATTATTCAGAACTTAATGTCAAATATAAAGCGAGAATATTTCCTTCAGGAAAAAAAAGAATAGAAGTTGAATTAATATAAAAAAGCATCACAAAAAAGAAATGCTTAAATATTATAGTTCTACTTTTCACTCATGATTGACACAACAGTTTTTTTAACAATAAACAGTTTAGCAGGAAATTATGCACTTCTAGATTATTTTTTTATATTCATAACTCATTTTGGAATATTAATAATTTTAGCATTAGTACTGTTTACAAAAGATAAGAAATTAATACTTCAAGCGGCATTTGCGTTTTTGCTTGCAGTAATGATAGATCAATTAATAAATTTTTTATTCTTCAGGCCCAGACCGTTTGTTCTAGGTTTAGGAACATTGTTAATTTCAAAATCAGGTTTAACAAGCAGTTTTCCAAGCGGGCATACATTAATGAGTTTTGCTCCTGCGGCAGTTTTATTCTTCAAAAATCATGAATTAGGCAAATACGCATTACTTGTAGCAAGCTTGGTGGGTTTATCTAGAATATATGTTGGTGTGCATTACCCTAGTGATGTGCTTGCAGGAATGATCTTCGGGTTAATGTGTGCTTTTATAGTTAAAAAAGGATTCGAACGAATAAGTTTCAGATGATATTACGCTTAGTTTGTGTGCAGTTATTATTTTTATTCAATTAAGCTTTCAACATTAGGATTTAATCTTTTTGCAAAAGCTTCATACGCTCTTACTATTTCTTCATGAGATTTCATTTGCCTGAATAAATCTTTAGTTAAAGATTTTCCTGTTTCTTTATCGTATGCTCTCATGCAGTCTTGAGATATTTCATCTATAACGCAAATTTTATCTCCGCAAAAGCCATACTCCATTTTTACATCTACTAAAGCTATACCCACTTTATCTAATCTGTCCTTCAAAGCTTCTCCTATTGCTCCCAACATTTGTTTTGCTCTTGCCAAATCTTGTTCGTTTAGTAATCCTAAACCAACAATGTAGCTTTCGTTAAGTGTGGGATCATCTGTTCCTGCAACTTTAATATCTTGTTTTAAATCATATTTGAATAAAGGGGTTTCAAATTTTTGTCCTGCTTTAACTAAGCTAGGGAATAATCTAACTATGCTTCCTGCAGCTTCATACCTGACGATCCATTCGATAGGTATAGGTTTTACGTGTTTAGTAACCAAATATACTTTATCATTCACTCTAACTGCTTTGTTATGGGCTAAACTTGTAGGTATTCCTAATGAACTTAAATAATTCATTGTATCTAAAGTATTCAAAATCCTCCAGTAATCTGTTCCTTCAATATTTTCTTCACGTTTCGAAGTTATTGATCTTAAGTGAGGTTTGAATGCCATAACGCAAGTAGTGTCATCAACAGCTATGACTTTTTTTGATTTTCCTTCAGCAATTGGCTCTTGAGTTGGGTCTAAAGTTTGTCTAACATATTCAGCGATGCTCATTTTTGAACCTCCAAATTTTTTTTTACATCAGCCAAAGTTTCCTCTAAAGGTTTTTCAGTGTTTAATTCTATAACATTAACTCCTAATTCTTTTCTAGCATAATCTGCGGCCTTATCATACAATACTTCATATTCTTTTAACACTGCTTCTTCGTCAAACTCGTCGTGTGCTGAACGATCACTAACTCTTTCAACTAGTGTTGCCATGCTAGCTTTGCATAAAAATAAGAGTTCTGGAAATTCTTTCCAAGAATTCATTACTCTCAGTATTCTTTCTTCAGGTACGTTATGTTTTAAAAGTTCAGTTAAACATGTAAGTATTGACCTGTCATAAACTGCACTGATAGTTTGCGGAGCTCTCCAATGATTTTTTCCAACTACTGAAGTCCATTCTTCATACATTCCTTCAACTCTTAACGAATCCGCATTTCTACCAATATCTCCAGAATATGGAGACACTAAAACAGTGGGTAGGTTTTTCCAAAATCCTGTTTGAACTACATTCTTTGCAACGGTTGACTTGCCAGATCCA
Organism: archaeon; assembly: GCA_016213425.1. Taxonomy (GTDB): domain Archaea; phylum Nanobdellota; class Nanobdellia; order Woesearchaeales; family ARS49; genus JACRKG01. Next base: position 4,114 of record JACRAI010000114.1, read on the forward strand.
TCATTTCCTTCAAATGCAATGATTTTTTTTTCTTGCTGTTCAGGAATTAATCCTAAATTTATCATTAAAGGAATTCTTTCAGGTCTACAAGTAGCAAGTACCGCGCCTAATCTGGCGTAACTTTTTTTTTCTAATAAACCATTTTCTCTGGCAGTTGTACCGCTTTCTACAACATCAAAAATGCAATCAGCCCATCCAAGTCCTACTGCTGTTTCAACACTTCCACTCATTTCTAAAATATTTTCACTTGGAACGCCCAAATATTCTCTGGCTAATTTAGGATAACTTGTTGCAACCCTTGATCTTTGCAAGAAATCGCTGTCTTTTTTATCCTTTAATTTTTCAGGAACTAATAAGCTTAATCTGCAGTTTTCTTGAGGAAAATATTTTAAAGCAATCATTGCTTTATGTCCTTCTTCTAACCACTGATCTGTTCCATAAGTTATTAAATCAAATTTATTATAATTTTTTCTTATGTCCTGCCATCTTAAAAGAGCTATTTGCAGTGTGCAATCTTCTCTTTCGATTTCATAAACTAATTTTCTTCCAGGATTTTGTGCAGGAATTCCTAATTCTGTTAAGTACATGTTTAATACTGGCAATAATTTTCCTTTACCTGCGCCAATTAAAATTTTAGGTTTCATTTTTCCCTCCGATAAACTGTCTCCATAACTTCTTCAAGAGTATTTGTCGAGCAGCGATATACTTGCTCAAGATCTTCTTCTTTGAAAAAAATCATACTTGTTGCTTCAGCGGTTTTTGAAGCAGCTTGGCCATTAAGCGAGTGGCCTATCAGTGTTACTAAATTTCTTGCTCCGCCCCAGCTAACTCTTGGACAGATTTGTTTTATAAATTTTATTGCATTTCTGTAAGCATTCTGCACTGATTGATCTAAATGATTAAAGTCTGAAGAAATACCTACAATTCCAACTCCTTTCTTTTGTGTTAACGGTTCTTTTCCAACAATAACAATAGGCAAACTGTTTTGTCTTTCAAGATAAGGATCATTGTCAAACCAACCTTGATTTGCAATGCATTTTGTAATTTTTAATTGAATATCTGCAGAACATTCTAAAGCGACCCCGCCCAGTTCTCCATATGATTGTAATGCATGAGTGTCTCCTAAATATAACAATCCTCCATCAACTTGGCATGGAAGGTAAACAATAACATTTTCTGTAACGAAAGGTATATCTAAATTTCCTCCAGTAATTCCTGCATGGCCTGTTTTTATCTTTCCTTCTTTAGGTGATGTGCCTATTATTCCAATCATTGGTTGATAAGATAGAATTATTCCTTCAGTATATTCAATTCCTAAAATTTCTCTCCTTCCTTTTATTGCTTTAGCAATTATTGGAGCTCTGTCACCAAAAAGAGGATCATCTAAAGGATCTGTACCTGCAGTTTTTGACAAAGCTTGAGCCATTTCATAAGGAACAATTTTTTGAATCTCAACTTTTAACACATCTCCTTCTTTAACATTATTAACATATATCGGTCCTGTTAAAGGATGATGATGCGCACTATTTTTTCCTGTGATCAATTTAAGCAAATCAGCCATTGTTTCAAATCTTTCACCATAAGCATTAATAGTTTCAACTAGAAAAGTCTCGCCTAGCTCGACTTTATCTAAAGGTTCAATTTTTTCCAAAGCTATTGATTTGTTGCAATTTATTTTTTTCATACAAATTGTAATTTTTCTATGCTATCTTTATCATCCCTTAACGGCTTTGCAGGTCTAACATCCATGTAAGGAATTAAAACATTTTTTGGAAGCTTTAACAAGTTCACAACTACTTTTCCTAAATCTTCAGGCTTCAACTTCCAACTTTCATCTCCACCATGTTCTCTGTTTTTTACAGAACCAATCGATAAATAGGTTGCTCTAACATTATCCCATCTTGCTTCATCAATCATACAATCTACTATTGCTCTACCTCCAAGTTTTGAGGCGCAATATGCAGAACCTTGACCGAATGGATACTTCTCTGCATGAGAGCCTATAACAATAAAATAACCGCCAAATTGTTTAAAGATTGGTAAAACTTCTCTAGCTAGGTAGAAAACTCCGTTAAGATTTGTGTTAATTGAATCCTGCCAATCTTTCAAGCTTAAATCTTCAATATTTCCAAATCTCCTTATTCCTGCATTTGCAACAACAGCCTCAACATTGCCAACTTTTGCTATTGCTTTTTTTACTTGTTCAGGATCAGAAACATCACAGTTTATTTCATCATAACTCTGCACGAATTCATCAATATCTGCCAGAGCACTTCTAGTTCTGTTTAAACCAGTCACTTGATAACCGTTATTTATCAAAACGCTAGCTATTCCTTCCCCAATTCCACGATTACATCCTGTTACAATTATACTCATCTTGACCTCCAAGATTCTTCTAATTCTTCAAATGAATAATCTGGATCTCTTAAGTTTCTTGATTCTTTTAGTATTGCGGGAAATTCTTTATTCATTTTAGTATTTCTTAATTATATTTACTGTTTGTCTTGTTTTTTCTTGATATCTTTTTGCGAATTGACTCATTTGAATTAATTCTTTAGGATTGTAAACCATTATTGTTAATGGAGAGGAGTCAAGAATATCCCAATAAAATGTTTTTTCTATTGTTGCAACTTTAACATCTAATTTTAAACCAAGAAAAGATTTTCTTGCGTAAACATTAAATGTTCTGTATTTACCATTAATGCCCTCGTCTCTATCCCATAATGTTCTTTTAACTAAATATTTATCTGTTAAAAGTGTGGATAACATATTCTTGAATTTTTTTTGTGCTTCTTTCTTCTCTTCATTTCCATCTCTTGAGACCTTAACGCCTTCAGGTAATTCTTCTTCAATTAATCCTTCAGACTCTTCACTCGTGATTATTTTTTCCAATTCTTTATCTTTTGCTTCTTCTTCATGAAATTCTTTAACTAGAGTTGCTTTCTGTCCAGATATATGTTCATAAGCTTTAGCGAATGTTTGTGATTGCTTCCAGAATTTAGCATTGTAAACTGAGATTGTTATCGGTTGATAGCTTCCTCCTGCATTAATTCTTCTCTTTTTTATATTTGAAGGAAGAATTACTACTCCGTCTTGGCTGAAAAATCCTCCTGAACTGCATTTGTACCCTCTAACAACATAAAAAGGATCATGTTCACAGAAAAAGGCGCCTTCAATTTTTTTAGCTTTTTTAAAAACAAATCCATAAACTCTTCTTATTAAGTTTTCAAACTCTTGTTTTAATCCTTCTTCACTCACTTCAAAATTTACTTCTTCTTTTTCTACAGCTTGATCAATTGTTAAAGGAGGATCACTTCTAGGCTGAACAGAACTATCAAATGCTTTAACAGCCAAATCTGTTTCAAATATTGGCGGATTGTGACGTTTCTTTACTTGTTCCATTTTATTGTGCTTACTGCAGTAGTATTAATCAGAAACCCTTTATAAATCTTTCTATTTTTAACTACTAATGAGTAGTTAAATTTTTGGATGGTGTTCGTCCAAGATGAATAGAACTCTATTCACTTGTCCGAGTCATGAGTTGTTAAGAATTCTTTCAAAGGTACAAAAAGCACATTTCCTTTTCTTCCTTTTTTGCCTTCGGTCACCAATATAAAATTAGTTATTTGCTTGAATTTTTTGCTTATTTCTTCCAAACCCAAATATTCTCTTTCAGGAATAGATCTTGATGAAACTACATTTATTGCGGTGTTGCCAACAATAAAATCCACTTCATTTTTTTCGCTCCAGTAAAAGACTTCTTCGAAAAACTCAAATAATCTCGCGCAAACGGCATTTTCATATTTTTTCCCTAAATTTTTAGTGAATTCTATGCTTGCAACGTTTATTAATCCATTGTCAATAACATAAATTTTATGTAGCTTTGTCATGTCATGTTTTACTTTTATAGAATATGAAAAATAAGGCACTTCATATATTAAGAATGCGTCAATCATGTAATTTACATAACTAATCACAGAATCTACAGATAAGCCGAAACTTTTGGCTAATTTATTATAACTTACTTTTTGGCATGCATTAGCTGAAAGATATTTTGCCAGCAAATGAACTTGCTTGGAGTTTCTTATTTTATAACGATCAATTATATCTTTGTGAATTATGTCATTAAAGTACTGTTCTAAAAGCCTCTGTTTTACTTCAGAGTTATTCTCCAAAACAACTTCAGGAAAACCTCCAAACTCCAAATATTCACTTAACAACTCATCGCTATTTCCTTTCTTGAATTGTAGGACTTCTTCGAAAGATAATGGTTTTATCAAGAAAGAAAGATTTCGTCCAGTTAATTTTGTTGAAAATTCTTGAGAAATCAGAGAAGCACAACTTCCACTAACTACGAATTTTATATTGTCTAATTCATATTTTGTTCTAATCCATTTTTCCCAATTTTCAATTAATTGAATTTCATCAATAAAAAAATAAACTTTTTTGGTTTTGTTGATATTTTTTCTGTAAACTTCTAGAACTTTATCAAGCAGTTCTAAAGAATAATGCTGTGCTAAATTAAAATCTTCTAAATTTAAGTATAATAATTGTTCTTTTTGCTTGTTTTGTTTTAGAAGCGAATACATTAATTGTTTCATTATTGTTGACTTTCCACAACGTCGTATTCCTTTTAATATTAAAATCTCTTTTCTTTCAATGAACTTTAATATTTCTGAAACGTATTTTTGGCGTTCAACACCTATGTCGAACTCTTTATTCCAACAATTCCATTTATTTAATACTTCAAAAAGCGTGTTCTCATCGATCATATTTAAATACTAAAACAAGCTTATTTATAAAGGTTTCGATCATGATGGAAACCTATATAAATATCTTACTTATAGAAATATTCTGGCTCTTCCACCTGTGAATGTATGGGGAGTTTTGAGATCTTTTAAAACTTGCTCTTCATGATATTTTCTATAATCTTCTTCAGAAATTAATATTTCAGGATTCATACATGCTTCAAGACATGATTCTGCAGCTTTTTTGATAAGTTCATTTTTAGCTTCTGCTAATATTTCATACGCTTTTCTTTTTCCTATACTTTTAATAAAATAATAAACTCTAGATTGATAAATTACAACGATTCTTTTATTTTCTCTTCTTCTTCCACTTTCACACTCCATGCCTGCAAGCCATAAAAATTTTTTGAACATCTCTGGGTTTATATACACTTTTTGATAAATTCCTTCTTCAGGAATTCCGTTCGGTGAAGGTGTGACAATTTGAAGAGGGTATAATTCATCAAGAGGATATTTTATTCCCTGTTCAGATTTTTCCTGAACAACTAAATCTGTTAAGCTTTTTGATTCTTTTGAACCGGCTGATTTTTCTGTTGCATCAATTCTTGTATTTGGTGTTTTGTCTTCAGGATTATTTTCTGAATCATTCAGCCAGTTTTGTACTTCTTTATCAATCATTTTAATCATACTCTGGCAAACTTGCAAAAGGATTGTTTGTATCTCTTTGCTCCTCATCTTGCAGGCCTGCCCATCTTAAAGGAATTCGAGGATTGGGTAAAGGAGACATTTGATTTCTTTCAATTTGGCTTGGTTCTTTGAAACTATTCATGGTTTTTGCATAAAATTTTATTTTTTGCTCCCACTTGCTTTGATCTCTCAATCTTCTATAAAATATGCTTATTTCTTTTTGTGAAGCTTTCTGAGTGTACATTTTTTCTGCTAATTCTACATCTTCTGCCAAGCTTCTTGATATTTTAATACTTACAGGTCTTATTATTTCATATTCTTTTGGAAACATTTGTTCCACCCAATCTGGGCAGTCTCCTTCTTTTTGTTGGCCTAAGCGTGCAGTTATGTCAAGAAATGTTAAGAATGCCACTGAAGGTAAAGAATTATTTATCGAAGGAGCAGAAATGTCAAATTGATAACCTGCATTAAAACCAATTTTGAATTCTTCTCTTTGAGGACCATTAAGCATACTCGCAACGTTCAAAATTGTATCTGTAAACATGTTAACATAATTTTGTCTTAAAGGATCTAAAGGTGTTGCGACTTCTGCTGATGCTGCACTTAATTTTCTGCTCATTTCATCAGTTATAGGAGAAATTCTTTTATGGCCAATTTCATGATATAACAAGAAAACAGTCATTCCTTTTGTAACTCCATAATTTCTTGTTAAGTAATAATCAAAATTAGGCGTGTTTGCTATCAAGAGCAAGTGAAGTAATGGCACTTGCAAGATTTTTTCGGAAATATTAAATTTGCCACAGAATTGCCGGTACATACTTTGATAACTTATGTTGTCTCCCAATGAATAGATAGCGCTTTCATATGCTTTTAAATTTCTTTTTTTCCCTTTGGCTCTTGCATCTGCAGTCAACATAATTGAAGGACCTA
>JACRAI010000115.1 GCA_016213425.1 archaeon
GTTTTGAGCTTTATTGATTAATTGAATGAGTTCAATCTTCGGGTCTGCAGATGCTTTAACTTGAGTGTTTGAATTAAAGGACAAGACTTCAGTTGTGACTGTTTTATTTTCTACGGGCGTGCAAGCAATAATAAATAATAAAATACTAAACACTCCTATAAACAAAACCCTCTTTTTTAGCTTCATTTTCATCAAATATGTTTTTAACGTCAACTATGACTTTAACTCCTTTAGATTTAAGATCTTTTAAGGTTATGCTTTCAAAAGCTTTGTGCTTGTTAATAACTACAACTCCATCAATGTTTGTGACATCGGAAAAATGCATGTTCTCTACACCAAAAACATCTTCTTCAACCAATGGCTCACAAGCTACAACATTTATTCTATGTTTTTTTAATTCTTTTATTACATCTTCTGCTTTACTATTTCTTATATCGGGAACATTTTCTTTAAAAGTTAAGCCCATAACTAAAACTTTCGGTTTTTCAAATTCTTTTAATTCTTCAATCGCCATGTCTGCAACATATTTTGCCATATAATTATTAATACTTCTACCTGCAAGAATAACTTTAGGATCGTACCCTAATTGTTGTGCTCTATGAGTTAAATAGTAAGGATCTACCCCTATACAGTTATGAGCTATTATTCCATTAGACGTAATTAATGTATGAGTATCCTCAACTTCCATCGAGTAAACATGATCAGTTTTGACTTTTTCAATTTCTTCAACAGTTATGGTGATATAATTCTTGAGAATTTTTGTTTTATCATAAGTGATTTCCTTTTTTATATTTTTCAAGTAATTATTTATTTTTTCTTTTTTTTCTCCCAAAAACCAAGATTTGACTTTTTCTACATCTACAGGACCTTGTATTGTTAAATAACCTTCTCTTTTACTTAATCTTGGAATTATATCTCTGTTAAGCAACAAAAGAAGAACTTGCTGAAATAATATGTGGCTAGATGAAAAAAATGAAACAGTTATGCTGTTATTGGCGTGAGTGTATTCTTTTTCATTTTTGCGATACGTTCTTTTGTTTTCATGCCAAGTTACTCCTCCATCACCTCTAAACAAACTTTTTAACAATTCTTCTTTTAAATCTTTGCGTAGATCAAAAAATAATTCTGGGATTTGCATTGTGTAGCAATTAGTTCCGCAACGCAATACATCTCTCAATAAAAGTCCAAAAGGAAGAGAAGAAACTTTTATCGTTGTTGACTGAAAGTTTTTATCTTGATAAACAGAACAATCAAGTTCTAGACTGTGAAGTATTTTTTTAACATCATTAATATATTCTTTTTCCTTCCGGTTAAAAGTAAATCTCACTCTTAAAGATTTATCATTAGTTATACAACCCTCACTCAAGTAATACCCGATCAATCTTAAAAAATCTTTGTTAACTGTAAAAACGCAAGGAAATTTTTTGAAACTGGGACCGCGACCAGTGCACAAATAAATATCTTTACGATTCACACCTAATTTTTTTTCTATTTCAAGATACTTAAAGAGCGGTAAAAAATCATAGGAGAAGTAATTGCCTTTTTTCCCTTTAAAATATGCATTTATCAATTCTCTGAAGTCAGAAAACTTTTTCCCTTTAATTTTCACCCTAATTTTAGAATGATGCTCTTCATCCAAATAGTTAAGCAAATCTATTTCAAACTCACTCCTGTGTGAAGGAAGAATTTTGTTTAACAATAATTTATCTCCAACTCGTACATCTTTTGCAAATTTAACTTTTAGTTCATCATCATAAATAATTACTGGATGCAAGTCAGTCACTTCTAAATCATAATTGTACCCGCATTTTATTTTTATCAAAGAATCTGTTTTCCTTTTTGAAGCTAAAGTTACTCGTTTAAAAGAAGTTTTGTTTGTTGAAGGATCAAAAGAAAGTATTTTTATGTTTTCAGGATAAAAAAGTTCTCCATCTTTTGCAACGACTTTTTTGCAATTTAGTGCCTCTATATATGGGCCTATTTTTTTAACCTTGTGATGATTGCCGTTTATTAAGAAAACAGTTGAGTTTTTACTGAAACAGTGTCCGCCAACAAGACCAGGATGGTATTTGTGAAAGTTCCATTTAGTTCCTGCAGCATCTAAAACATCTTTTGTTTTTATCCCTAATTTACTAAATATTATTGATAATTCATTCATTAAAGCAATATTTAGATCTCTCTGTATGTTTTCTATAACTTTTGCAGCTTCTGCAGTTTTTATGTTTGGTGCTTTGTGAACTCCTGCATCGATAATTAAACCGTAAACATTTGCTACTTTTTCAAGAGTTTCTTCATCACAGCCAGAAACTATTTTTTTTATTTTACTAATAGTTCTTTCTTTATCGCCAGGATTTATTCTTTCAGGAGAATATCCTGCTTTGAAATCTTTTAAGTATTTTAGTCCTGAATAATCTTCAAGTACTGGAACACAGACTTCTTCAGTCACTCCAGGATAAACTGTGCTCTCATAAACAACTACCGAACCTTTTTGCAAATTGCGCCCAACAGTTTTTGACGCAGAAATCATAGCTTCTAAATCCGGATTGTTATTCTCATCAATTGGTGTGGGAACACAAACAATTATGAAATTTGTTTTTTTTAAATAAGAAGGATTTGAAGTAAGCTCTATTTTTGATTCTAAAAGTTCTTCTTTACTTGTTTCATTAGTTATATCTCTGCCTTCTTTTAATTGATTTATTCTTTTTTCTTTAAAATCATAACCAACAACAGGAACTCCTTTTTTTGCAAAAGCAACAGCAACAGGCAATCCAACATATCCTAATCCCACAACACCGATTGATAAATTTTTCATTTTGGTTTCTCCAAAATGAAGCTACGAACGAAGTGAGTTTGATTCATTTTACTTCAAAAACCTCCTTGTCAACTGAATAAGTTATGTTTAAAAGAGTTATTTCTTTATTATTTATGGACGCATAATCTATTGCTCCCTCTTTTGTAAAACATAAAGTGTTGTTTTCAAGAGCGAAACAATCTTTACCATTTCTCGAGCTAGTTTTATCCATTGACTGATTTAGTAAATCTTCTGAAACAAAGTATGCTAAACGCTCTATTTCAGAACATTTAGTATTACAGAAAAAACTTTTATCTTTAATTCTTAAAAAACTGCCTTTAACTCCGCTAATTTCTCCATCAATTTTTACTTTGTCTGATTTTTCTTGATATATTTTTAATTTATTAAAATTAACTCCTGAACTGTTCATTTGATATTCTGCGGTAAATGTTAAATTTGTAAGATCTTGAGTATAATCTAAAAAAGTCTTACCCTTAAATATGGTGGGAATAATGTTAGGAAAAATAGCATTGTTGTTTTTTGGCATTAATAAAAAAATTGCGGCTATTAAAATAATAACACCTATAACTATCCCTCCGATCAAAATTAATTTACTTCTATCCACACCCTTTTCCATTGATTTGCTTAAAAACAGGTTTATTTATAAAATTTGTTGATAAATTAAGAAAGATTTATAAAACAAAACAGCATTAATTTAATTAAAAAGAGGTTGATAAATTGAAAGTTAGTAAGTTCAAGAAAGTTCTAGCTTTAGGTGCAGCCATATCTCTTTTAGGCACTACCATTCTAAGTGCTCAGGCATTAACTTTAGCAGACTATCCTAAACCATTTATTTCTGAAGGAACACCTAGCTCTGATTTAATTTTAATAGTGGGTGAAAAAGCCACCGCAAGTGACGTTGTTTCTATGGGAAACATAATCACTTCTTTGCAACAAATGGCGGTTAAGGAAGAGGCGCTTCCAAGTTTAGCTCCTAAGAAAGCACAGATAGAGGGAGATTATGTAGAAATTGGAAGTCCAACGGATTTGCTTGAAATAAATGAAACAATAGGAGAAATTAGAGGTTCTATTAGTGAATTTGATTTAGGATTTTTAAAAGGAGGAAGTATTTCAACAAGCAGAGGAGTTACAAAATATAATCAATATATTCAGTTTAATGATTCTTCAAGAGATCCTTCCAAAAAAGTAATTTTTACTGAAGATGATTTTGACAATGTTGGTGATTTTCTTTTTTTCTCTAGCGGGCATCAAGTTTTTGATTGGACTTTAGAATTTGAAGAAGGGCTTATTTCAGATGTTTCAAGCACGAACTCAAGCACTGCGTCGCTAGATGACTTGAATGACAGAGAAATTAATATTTTAGGGACACCGTACACAATAGTTAATGCAGTTGTTGATACTACAAAAAATAATGGAAGAGTTAGAATTGATTTATTGGGAGGACTCACGTTCGGTCAGTTAGGAGAAAATCAAGATAAAACAATAACGTTAGGAGATGAGGAGTATAAAGTTGAAGTAATGATTTTATCTGAAACAAGCGGTGAAGCATTAATAAAAGTTAATGGCAAGCTGCTTCCAAAAATAAGACCTGGAGAAGCAGTTCCTTTACCTTCAGGAGATTTATTTGGTATTAGAGATATAATTACTACAGGTAAAGAAACACAATCTTCTATGGTAAGATTTTATATTGGTGCAAGCAAAATAAGTTTTACTGATAACAATTTGGCAGACGGTAAATTCACAGATGGAGGAGCTAGAGTAAATAATGAAATAGTTGAGAAATCCGCAGTTGAAATAGGAAGTTCGTTAAGCTCAGATAGATCTCAATTAAGTATTAATCATATAAAATATAGATTAAACGCAGGAGGACTAAATGGGGGAGATGTTCTTGTTCCACCAGGCCACGGCGTTAGAGAATACTTAACAGAACCTGAAGGATTACTTGCACCAGTATGGGATATTAAATACAATGGTTTATCAGATGTTCCTTTAACAACAATAAAAATTGAAGCTTCAGGAAGAGATGAATACAAATTAAGATTTACTAATCAAGAAGGATTAACTTACAAAATACCTATTGCGTCTGTAAGACTAGATGGAACTATGAGGCATGGAGATTCAAGCAGTGGAAGACAAAGAGGTCTTTGGAATGTAGAAACTAATGAAGCGGACAGATTTTTTATTTCCACAGAAGACTTAATTGTTTTATCAGATATTAGTTCTGCATCTTCAACTTTTCTTGGTAATTCAGGACAAAAACAGCTCAGTTATTCTGGTTGTGTAAAACCTAGCAGCACTTCTGACAACACTGCGTTTACAAGATTGCTAAAATATCAAAATGTAGTAAATCTTTCTGGTGATATCAGTTATACTTTTAATGATTTAGCTTCAGGAACAAAACAAGCAAAAGGAAATTCAACTGGTGGGTTTAGCTTGATAGTTGGAGGAAAAACTTATTTAGGAATAAAAGATAAAAATTCAGATAAGTTAAGTATAGATGTAAATGGAGACGGCACTTTCACAAAACACAGACTTTCTTGGATTGCAACAGAAGGAGGCTTATTAATAGGACTTAATAGTTCTCCTGCAACAACCCCTATAAGCACTGGAGAAACTTCAGCTGGAGCTCTAGGAAACCATTCATGTATTACTTATACAACTGCAGCAAGCCAATTTGATGAAGGAGGAGCACAATCAGGGGGTTCACTAAGCATTGCGATTCCTATAGAAAAATCTGGAAGCGGTATAGGATTAAACATGAATGACATTCTTGGTATTCAAAAACCAATAGCGTTAACATCGAATCCAACTATAAGACAACAAATAGATGATTATGGTGGATTATTTGAATTTTTTGATCCATCAACAACAGGTGTTCCTCAAGAATTAACTTATGAATATCCTTTAATTCAAAGAGGAGGTCAAGTAATAATTACTGGAGGCCCAGTTTTGATAGGAGCAATAAAAGGTCCAACTACTACAAAAATTCAGAACTTACCTGCAGGAATAAGCAAGCTAGATAGTGAAGTTAGCAATATAGAAAGTTATAATTCTATAGTTATCGGAGGTCCTTGCGCTAACTCATGGAGTGATTACTTAATGCAAAAACCAAGACCTTGCTATGAAAGCATTCCAGACGACACCGCAATTGTTCAATTATTTCAACACTCTACAGGAAAAGTATCATTACTAGTTGCAGGATTTAGTGCGGAAGATACAAAGAAAGCAGCTAAAGCAGTAGAAAATCTTGAAATTAAAAAAGTTGGAACAGTTAACAAAGTTAAAGTTAAAGGAACAATGGATAACTTACTTGTTGTTCCTGTATAAAAAATGGGCGCTATTTTTGCAATTCAGACAAGAAAACAAGAGTTAATTGAAGAAAGGATAGCATTGCAGGAGAGATTTGAAGCAAGAAACAAACTAATAGCTTCAGAGACAGAACTTTCAAAACTAATTTATGAGCGCGGAGTTGATGATGAAGGATTGCAGTTTATGCCTCTTAAAAAAGATAAAAATGGATGAGTTTTTAGAATCCGAATCTTTTTTCGTAGTCTTTATGGTCGTACCATTCTAAAATAATTGATACTACAAGCAGTTCTGTTCCAACTAATGTATAAACTAGCCTCCAGTTTTTGTTTAGTTTGTACTTTCTCAGATTATCCACGCCATACTTTTGGAGGTAGTATTTTGGGATTAGACTTTTCTTTGTTTGTTCTCCTGCAAATGGGTCTTGTTCTATAGTTTTAATTGCTTTTTCTATTAACTTGTATATTTCTTGTTCTTCACCTCTACCAATTTTTAAGTCGTCGTATGCGTGTTTTAAGCTTTCATCTACAAATCTTACTTCTTTTTTCTTGTCTTGGAATTTCATGCTTTAACACTTTTTTCTAATATTTTTGGGTTGTGTGTCCATAATATTGAGCCGTCTTTGTCAATCATTATTTTCCCTGAACTCTCTAAATACTTTAAAATTATTTGGAAAGTTTGATACATTACTTTTCTAGGCAAAGACTTCCATAACTGCATTTTATTAGGATATTCTCTGGCATTTTTTATTGAGTTCTCCACCATTAATACTGTATCCAAACGAGGATAATGAATAACTTCAACTTCTGGTTTTTTCATCAATAATTGCATTTTTATCACCTTATATAGATTTATATAATTATATAAACACATATAATATATAAAACTTTCGTTTAAAAACTAGAAAAATTCACCGATACAGTAACTTAATATGTTTTTGTCAAAGACTTAAGTTTCTTTGAGCTAATGGGTATTTTACAAGAATTTGTGGAGAATTATTTTTCTGCTTTTTCCCATAATAAGTTAAAAAGTATTTGTTGTTCTTTTGCAAAATCTTTGTGACGTATGATTATCCCTAGCGGCTCTTCTTGGTTTGTTCCTAGTATTGCGACGTTATTGCCGTAAATGTATTCTGTTATTGGTATGTTTCTTAATTCTTGAATAAATCTTGTTTCTCTTAGCTCTTCTCTGTCTTTTTTCTTCATTAGTTCAATGGATTCCTTAGTTTTTTCATTTAACAATTTGATGAAAATTTTTGATTTAAGTCTTTGTTTGATGAAGTGTGGTGCGTAAAATGGAAGTACTCTGAAAATAAAATGTGTGTTTGATATTGCGATTAGATTCTTTTTTTCTTGTAAAATATCTTGGTAAACTGTTTTAATTCCTTCTTTTCCTTCGTAAACTTCAACGTAGGGCTTTTGTGGCAACTCAGCCTTTAGTGCTTTTAGTTGAGGTAGTATGTTTTCCACCTTTCGCTTTTTTTCTTCAAGAAATTGTATCAGTTTTTGAGGATTTGCTGCTTCAAAATAAAGAATCTTATTTTTAACCATTGAAGAAACAAATCCTTTCTCACGAAGCCCTTTAAGTAAATCGTATGTTGTTGTGCGTATTAAATCTGCTTTTTCAGCTATTTTATTAACTGTTACAGAACCAATTCTTAATAAGGTCAAGTATACTTTTGTTTCTTTCTCACTCAATCCATAATCCTTAAGTTCTTCTTCAAAAGCCATAATCTCAGCAATATTCTTAAGTTTTTAAA
>JACRAI010000002.1 GCA_016213425.1 archaeon
GACAGCAGTTACAGCAACATCATCCCTTTTATATTCTCTTAATGGTGTGTACAATTTTTCATTTTCTATTCTTAATATTTCCATATTCAGACTTAAAAAGTACAGGTATATTAAGTTTTTGACAAAAATTTAAAAATCTATTTTAAACGAGTTGTAGAAAAAGGACTTCTTTTTAACTGCTTAAGTCTTGCATCAATTTGTCTCTTCATAAAATGTTTAGTTCTTATTTCACGAATTTGTTGAGCTAAATCAATATCTCCAAAAACACGCATCATCCAATTGCTGAAATCTCCTTTTGCTTGATGATACCTAAATGCAGATTCAGAAATCATAGGAAGCATTTTAGACAAACCTTTAATAGTTGTTGCTGATTTACCATCAACTTCTAAACCTTGCTCTTCGGGAGCTTCACGAAGCATTCTTAGATTTTTATGCATGAATTAAAACAAGTATTTGAGCCTTATAAATTAGAGTACATACTTGTCGTTTTTGAGTCAAAAGATATAAAAAGAAGAAATATATCAATTGAATAAAAAAAAGAGGTGTATAGTGGCAATAGAAGATAAAGTAGATGCTTTAAATTATAGACTTTTCAAGAAATTATATGAATCTAAACTTACTGCTCAAAGAGAAATACATAATATGCCTCCTCAAACAAAAAAATATTTCAGAGTCTTAATCAGCAAGTACGAAAATATTCTTTATGATTTATACAAGAAACCAGGAACATTTGATACATACTTTGAAAAATACTGCAGAGAAACAACTAAGATAGGGTAAAAAAGGTGCATTAATGACTTGGTTGTGGACTTGGAAGATAATATTAAGCGGCAACAAGTCTAGAATTAAAAATGTTAAAGGTTTAGAAAAAGTACCTGAAGAGCCATACTTGTTAGTTAGCAATCACAATGGATATTATGATGCTCCCGTTCTATTATTAATTTTACTAAAAAACAAACCAATTCATTTTATCGCGAGAAGACTCTGGTATAGTTTTGTTTATTTAAAATGGTTTCAGTGTATAGAAGAAAAAACTGGCGCTGTCAAAAAAGGTGTCGGATATATTAAGAAAGGCGAAAGCATAATAATAATGCCAGAATCAAGAATTAACACAACAAACTTAATCTCAGAATACAAAACTGGTGCTGCAACAATAGCATTATTGAGCGGAGTTAAAGTGTTGCCTGTAGGAATAAAAGG
Organism: archaeon; assembly: GCA_016213425.1. Lineage (GTDB taxonomy): Archaea > Nanobdellota > Nanobdellia > Woesearchaeales > ARS49 > JACRKG01. Next base: position 1,201 of record JACRAI010000002.1, read on the forward strand.
CGATAAAAAACTAGAAATAAATATAGGTAAACCATTCAAATATCAAAAAATGAATGGACAAATACCTTTGGAAAAAAGAAGAAAAATCATGAATGAAATAATGAGCAAAATTGCAAAGCTAAGCAGCAAAAGAATAAAATGGATATAAATAAATTAAAAACATTAACTGAAGAATTAATAACACACAAGCAGAATGTAAAATTAAGAGCGACCGTCAGATATTTATTATCACACACTAAAGTGTATAAAGAAATTTTTGAAGAAAGAAAAATTGATTGGTACGATATACAAACTATTGATGATTGGACAAAATTGCCATTAGTAACAAAGAAAAGTTACTTGACAAATCCTGAAGATTTTATTGTAAAAGTTAACGAAGACGATGCAGTACAAGTTTACCAAGCATATCATGAATATATTGATTTTAACTGCAGTGTTTTTTTAAAAAAAATATTTAAAAGGACAAAACTAAAAGAAGAAGTTAAAGAATTCTTCACACCTAAAATACCGATATTTTCTGGAGGGACTGAAGCAGGAAAGCCTTCGGTTGTTTTCATGACTGAGATGCAAAGAAAACAATTGTGCGAAGATATTGAAATAATAATGAAAATGTGGAGCAATTACTTAGATAGAAAAATTATTGGAATGAATTTATTTCCGTACGGACCTCATCTGGCCTGGCAAGGCATTAATCACGCATTTGATGAAATTGCAGATATGAACTTATGCACTGCTGCCGGAAGAGCTATGAGTACAGAACAATTGATTAAAATAGCAAAGAATTTCCAACCAAACATGTTTGCGGGAATGAACAGTTATTTCAGACAAAGATTCCTTCCTGAAATAATAAAACAAAAAATAAAGCTTCCTGAAAAAATAATTTTTGTTAACGGCGCAGAAAAACTTTTGAGTGAAGAAAGAAAACAAATAAAAGAATTAAGTCAAAAAGCAGGCGTAAAAGAACTGGTCGTTTTAGACATGTACGGTGCTTCTGAATTAAAAAGCGGATTAATGGCCGAATGTAAGGAAAACTCTGGATTTCACCAGATACAACCATTTAACACAATACTGAAAACAGTAGAGTGTGGCGAAGAGAGAAAAGGATTAATTGAAGAATGGGAATTTAAAGAAAAAGGATACTCTGTCTTGTGGAATCTTGATGGCGCAGGAACAAAACTAGAAGGATACTTGTTAGGAGATGTTTGGGAAATAACAAATCAAAGATGCAACTGCGGACTTTCTGTGCCTACAATTAAGCATGTAGATAGAATAAGAAATGTAGAAGCTCAACTGAAATTAACCGGAATAGTTGAAGGTAAAGTGAAGGGAACAAGAATAAATTTAAGTGAGTTAAGAAATAAAATTTTAGGAATAAAAGAAGTTACAGAAGTACAAGTTGTTGCAGAAAAAAACAAATTAAGATTATACATCATAGGAAATAAAAAGGTGAAGTCAAGTATAGAAAAAGTCTTAAAAGGAGAAGAACTTAAACCAGAAATAAAGTTCATAAGCTTAGATAGTTTAGAAAAAGGAAAGCTGAAATTTGAGGGAATTATCATAAAATGAAGACAAACTTACTAACGTGCGTAGCCTTCATTTTGGTGGCACCAAAATGAAGATAACCGTATCTGGAAATTTAGGAAGTGGCAAAAGCACTGTCGCAAAAATGCTAGCCAAAAAATACAATTTAAAGCATTACTCAACAGGAGATTTTATGCGAAAAATGGCTGAGGATAGAGGAATTACATTGTTAGAATTATCCAAAATCGCCGACAAAGATAAACGAATCGATAAAGAAATAGATAACATGACTAAAAGTTTAACAAAAGAAGATAATTTTGTCATGGATTCAAGATTAGCGTTTCATTTCCTGCCTGAAAGTATTAAAATCTTTTTAAAAGTCAGTCCAGATGTTTCCGCAAAAAGAATATTCAAAGAAGGAAGAAAAGACGAAAAATATAATGTTGATTTAGAAAAAACAAAACAAAACATTCTAACAAGATTTGAGTCGGAAAGAAAAAGATACGCTGAATATTACGGAATAGATTATACCCAAGAAAAACATTATGATTTAGTGGTTGATACAGATAATAAAACACCTGAAGAAGTTCTTAATAAAATTGTTGAGTATATTGAAAAAAACAAGAAAGTTTAAAAACAAACTATCTTTTCGGATTCTTAATGATTCAAGACAAAACATTCATAGAAGTTGAATACACTGGAAGATTAAAAGATGACAACAAAATTTTTGACACCACAAATGAAGAGTTAGCAAAAAAAGAAGGAATTCATAATAAAAACGCCAGTTATGGTCCAGTAGTTGTGTGTGTAGGACAGGGGCAATTAGTTAAAGGAATTGAAGAAGAACTAAAAGGTAAAAAAGAAGGAAAATACATTTTTGATTTGAAACCTGAAAATGCTTTTGGAAAAAAAAGCACTCAATTAATTCAGTTAATGCCTACAAGTAAATTGTTAAAAGAAAAAATTCAACCAGTGCCGGGGTTGCAATTAAATATTGACGGAAATATTGCAATAGTTAGAAGTGTAAGCGGGGGAAGAACTGTTGTAGATTTTAATCATCCATTAGCGGGCAAAGAAGTTGTTTATGAAGTTGAAGTGAAAAGAATACTTACTGATCCTAAAGAAAAAATTGAAGGCTTGCTTGGCAGATTAGGATTAGAAACAAGTGTTGAAGTCAAAGATAGAACGGCAGAGATCAAAACAAAAAATGAAATTCCTAAAGAGTCTCAAGAAGAATTAAAGAAGTATTTAAAAGAGCTTGTTGAAGTCGAAATTAACTTCGTTACTGGCGAACATAAAAATTTAAATACTGTGTAAAGTAAATAAATATAGAGGGTGTTTTATGGAGTTTCAACGTTTGAACAACGCGCAAGATAATGCTACATATTCAGATACTGAACTGCAAGAATTACTTGCTTCTCATAGAGCTACAATTAAAGTAGTAGGCTGCGGAGGCGGTGGAAACAACACCATTGATAGAATTTCTGAAGTAGGAATTAAAGGCGCAGAAACAATCGCAATTAACACTGATGCTCAAGACTTGTTATATACTTCTGCTGACAAAAAAATTCTGATAGGTAGAGAATTAACTAAAGGAATGGGAGCTGGAAGCAATCCAAAAATAGGCGAAGATGCGGCTAGAGAAAATGAACGAGATATAAAAAATGCAGTTCAAGGCGCAGACATGGTATTCATTACTTGCGGATTAGGCGGAGGAACAGGTACAGGAAGCGCTCCAGTAGTTGCAGATGTAGCAAAAAAATTAGGCGCGTTAACAATAGGAATATTCACCATTCCTTTCACGATGGAAGGAAACAAAAGATACCAAAATGCAGTTTATGGTTTAGAAAGATTAGAACCCCACCTTGATACTTTAATAGTTATTCCAAACGACAAACTAGTAGAATTAGCACCAGACTTGCCATTGCAAACAGCATTCAAAATAGCTGACGAAATATTAACTAATGCAGTTAAAGGAATAGCAGAACTAGTAACTAAAGCAGGACTAGTAAATCTTGATTTTGCAGATATTAGAGCGATAATGCAGGACGGAGGCGTTGCACTAATAGGTGTAGGAGAAAGCGACAGCGAAAACAGAGCAACAGAAGCAGTAGATAAAGCAGTGCAAAATCCATTACTCGACGTTGACATTACAGGTGCAACAGGTGCATTAATTAATATTTCTGGAAACAAAGATATGACGTTAAGTGAAGCAAAAAAAGTTGTTGAAACAATAAGTGAAAAATTAAGTGATGACGCCAAAATTATTTGGGGAGCACAAATATATGAAGACTTGGGAAGAACTTTACGAGTTATGTTAATAGTAACAGGAGTTCAAAGCCCGCAAATATTCGGTCCAGGAAAAAGACTAACAGACGTTCAAAAAAGCGAAATAGAAAACGAATTAGGAATAGAATTCGTGAATTAAAACAATTGTTCTGTCACAGTATTACTAAATTCATTAATTCTTATACTCCTTGAATGACAAAACAATTAATTCTCAAAGTTTGTTTGAAATCTTTTCAGAAAAACTGCAAAGTTTTCAAAAAAAAGCTGGAAAACTGAAAATCTTGCAGAAATCTTGAAAAGGTTTCAAAATAATTGAAAGATTTTCAAGAAAAGTCTAGAAAGCCAATTAAAAGACTCAGATTTACTATTTGGAATGGAAATACTTATGGCCGTTTTAGCATTGCTCTCAGGCATATTATCTTTGTACAATAATTATTTAGTAATATTCAGCAAGTACACTAAAAAAGAAAGAGAACAAAGTGTTTTGAGAAAGTTCAGCAAAGTAGTAGGAGCACTATTAATTTTTTTGGCCAAATGGCGAAATCAAAATCGTTAAAAAAACAAAAAACAATGAAAAAGTATAAAAAGCAAACCGGTTTTTCATGAATTATGGAAGAATTTAACCAATTTAATCAATACAATCTTACATTAATTCAAAGATTGAAACAGCAATGGATAGAGTGTAAAAGAGTACTTAAAAGCACTCGAAAGCCAACAATGGAAGAATTCAAAACAATAGTAAAAATATCAGGTTTAGGACTTATTGGTATAGGATCTATAGGATTCTTGATTCATTTAGTTAAAGAAATTGTTAAAAGAGGCGGAAGCCTTTAAAAAAAAAATTAGATTGTTTTATTTAACATATTCCACACCGGGTAATTCTTTAAACTGTTGATCGCCGGTTAAAAAAAGCAAATTATTTTTTCTTGCAAAAACATACCCTATAGAATCTGCGTATGACAAATCTTTTTTCTTATTTTGCTTACGAAATAAGAGTGCTTCTTTAACAATCTCATCTGACACAGAAACCGTTTTGGATAAAGAAACAAGCACTGCATCCGCAAAATTATAATTATGACGAGTTAGCGCCCACCAGCAAACCTCTATTTTATTAAGAAACGTCGTTACAAGATGAAAATCCAAGTACTTTTGATAATTAGGATTACGAGACAATAATTCAATTATTGCATAAGAATCAAAAAAATAATTTACCAACCTTTTCTCAACTCATCTTTTATTTTTTGGGTTGACTCTGTTTTTTTTATAGGACCTAGGTTCCACAAATCCTTTGCCAACAATGTTGCATCAATTTGAATTCGAACTTTTTGGTCACGTCTTATGTGTTCTTTATCAACAATCTCCTTAGGTATTATGACCCCTAAAGAACTACCCCATTTTTTTGTTGTGCAATCAATCATTTCCATACAACAAAGAAAGACAGAGTTATATATAAATATAACTGTTTTTGTAGAATGGTATTAAGGATATGGTGCGATTTCTGCTTGCAGTGCATTTCTATCTGCTTCAGTTATTACAGGATTATGTCTTTTCTTAGGGACTTCGACTTTTTCAGCATACTTCTTTTCAATAAACAAATCAACAATTGA
>JACRAI010000116.1 GCA_016213425.1 archaeon
GGTTATTTGCTTAATTTTTCGAAAGAAGTATTTGGTGCAATGCCGATTTCTTCAACTGCAAAAGTCTTTACATCTTTGATAAGTTTGATTTTTTCTTCTAAACTCAGCATTAATATGTTTTTAGAAAAGTAGATTATTTAAATTATTCGCAGTCTAATTACTACAAACCCAACTATGAACTAGAGGTAATATCACAATTACCTGCAGGAAGAACTCTTATAATGTCATCAAGCTCTGCGTTAATTTTGTGTTTTATTTTTTTAGCAATATCGCTTATTTTTTGACTACCTGGTCGAATTATAAAATACTCTTTACACTGTAATTTCACTGATTTTAAAGGCCCACACATTAATTCATTTTCTTTCAACCCGACAGCTAATTCTAAGTTTGCAATAATGTGGTTTTTTTTTCCATAAATCATGAATGCTCCTTTACTTATGAATTCTCCTGCTTTAGCTTCTTTACTTACCTGCTCAGGATTAACATAATAAACTTCTGTGTTAGTAATTCCTCTCTTCCAAGCGTTAGAAAAACTTGCTGTAGCAATGGCGGTTTCATTTAATGTTTCTTCACTTACTTTTTTACCTTCGGTTTTTATAACAAAAAATGGACTTCCAGGAGATTCTGTATGAAAAACTATGTCTTGAGGATCTGTGTGCTTTTTAATAATTATATCATTAGTGGTGGCGTCTCTTCCTCCAACACAGAGAAAACCTTCGCCGCTAATAAACCACCTGAATTTATGATACCATTTCTTAACTAACTCGATTTTAGGTTTTTCTGCTTTAATGGGTTTATTTAATTTTTTTTCTTCGTCTGTAAGTTCTTTTTGAAATTTTGCCAAAGCAATTTCTACGCCTTCTATTTTTTTTTTAAACTTCTTAGATCTGCCGTAATAAACTTCAGCATTTTGTGTTACATTTTTTGTTAAATCAAGCTCTAATTGCATGATTTGTACAATTTCTGCGGTTTATTTAAACTTTTTGTGAGAAACTCTTTCAGTTACATTAAAAACATCAGTTCAGATAATTTTCTATCAAGAATATTTATAAATTACAAGTTTATTGACTGTTTTTATGGAAAAGAACTTTTCAGGGTATATTTATCTTGCAATGTGTATTATTTTTTGGGCTTCAATCCCGATTGCTTCGAAAAAAATTTTGGTTCAGCTAAATAATATTCAAATGCTCTTCTATTCTACAGTCTTTTCTTTTGCTGTAATTGGGTTAATTCTTTTATTTCAAAAGAAACATAAAATTATGAAAAAATATTCAAAAAAAGATTATCTTATTATGAGTTTTTTGGGTTTTTTAGGAACTTATCTCTATTATGTTTTGCTCTACGGAGCATTTGCGCTAACAACTGCTCAAGAAGGTTTTATTTTAGCATATACTTGGCCAATTTTAGTTTTGATATTAGCATTTATCATTTTGAAAGAACAAGTAACTTTCAAGAAAATATTGGCAATTTTAATTAGTTTTTTTGGCATAATAATTCTTGCAACTAAGGGAAATATTTTTTCTCTAACATTAACTAATATGTCCGGAGATATTCTTGCGATCTCAGGAGCTTTCATTTTTGCTCTCTTCTCCATAGTAGGAAAAAAACACAATTTTGACCAAACAATAGGCGCATTTATTTATTTTGCATCGGCACTTGTTTTCATAACTGTCACAGTATTTGTCATTTCACCGCCAAGCATCCCTTCCTTAAACATTTGGATGTGGTTATTCTATAATGGAATTTTTGTAAATGGCATAACTTATGTCTGGTGGTTTCAAGCATTGGAAAAAGTTGATACTCATATAATATCAACCTCTTTGTACTTGACCCCTTTTATTTCATTGATTTATATTTGGCTTTTTTTAGAAGAAAAAATACTATTAAGCTCAATAATTGGCTTAATTGTTATTGTTATAGGAATTCTTATTCAAACAACTCAAAGCAAAAAATAGAAACGACACTCCAATAACCTGCTAAAATGCAAAACTAGTCCATTTAATTGACAAAATTAGAAAGCGCGCTTGGTTTGATCTTTTGAAAGAGAAAGATTTATAATGTAGTATTATTTTACTACATTTATGGTGAATCTTTATGAGAAGGATGTTTTGGATTTTTTTGTTTATTATCCTATGAGGCAATTTGGAGTTAGAGAATTAGGAAGATTAGTCAATATGAACACTAAAACAGTTATGAAGTACTTAAAAGGCCTTATAAAGAAAAATATTGTTGTGAAGATCAAAAAACCTCATTCTTTTGTGAGTTATGAAGCAAATCGGTTGTCGCGGTCTTATAAGTTGATTAAGAGCAATCTGATAATTAATAAGATTGCAGAGATTGAATTAATTGATTTTTTAGAACAAAAATTGCATCCTACTGCGATTGTTTTATTTGGTAGTGTTCAAAAAGGAACGTACACTAAAGAGAGTGATATAGATTTATTTATTCAAGGTGATGATAAAAGTTTAGATCTCTTAAAGTTTGAGAAAATATTATGTCATAAGATACAATTATTTTTTTCAAAAGATTTAAATAAATTAAGCAGCGGTTTAAGAAATAATATAATTAATGGATACACTCTAAGTGGGGCGTTAGAAATATGAACTTTAAAGAATGTATAACAAGAAATCAACTTATTGAAACTGGTGATAAAGATGCTAATAAAGCTAAAGAACTTGTTAGTTTGGCAAAACATAAACTAACTTTTTGGAAAGAAATAAGAGAAAAATCTAAAAAATATCCTTCATTGTTTTTGGAAGGATATTATGAAATAGTTAAGGAATTATCAACTGCCATACTTTTATTAGACGGTTGGAAGTCTGAAAATCATGATTGTTTATTTCAATATTTGATTGACAAAAAAAGTGATTTGGAGATAGATTTTGAGTTTTTAACAGAATTAAGAAAAACTAGAAACAAAATAGATTATGAAGGAGTGAAAGTTAGTTATGAGCTTTGGCAGAAAAATGAATTGAGACTTGATTTAACTATAAAAAGACTGATTGAATATGTATCCAATAAAATAAATTAACTCGCTTTGTTTATTCACAGTTAGGCAATGTTTCTGTTTGTAAAGATTTACTTGCGCAGTAAACAGAATTTCCACTAACTTCTTTGATAGGTGTTAAAATTATTTTTAAGGGTTTTCCAATATAGTTGTAAGGAATTTTTAATCTAACTCCTTCATTTTTACCTAGAGGGTTTTTTAATAAATTTTGAACGTTGCTAACTCCTTCACTGCCATGAATTTTGACGTGAAAATCATCTATTGGCGTATTTTGTCCGTTATCAAGACTTGCATCTATAGTGTCATCTTTAACACAAATATGTTCTACACCTCTGATAGTGGTGATGCTAAAACTTGCCAGTTCACAGCCTTCACCTATTTCTGGAACTCCTAGAGCAAAATCTGCGTGTTCGCCAATGTATGTTTCTCCCAAAACCATAACTCCCGCTCCCAGACCTACAGAGAATAAAATTAAAAGTAAAGTTGCAACTAGCGGTGAAACCCCTTTTTTATCCTGGAAAATTTTCATTACATTACTTTTGGCTTTACAATATTTAAATTTTCTCCTTTTAATGAATTAGGTTTTTTATTGATTCGTCAGCTCATCTGAAAGTAAAGTCGACCGCAGGGAGTTAAGTAGAAGATAAATTTAGTTAGATATATAATACTCGAAACTTTAGTTGAATTTTATTTTTTGTGTCAAAAAGGTTATATATGCTTAAAATTGGATTTGTTTAATGAAAAGGTGGTTGAAAAATTTAGCAATACTGGGCACACTGGGGTTTTCAACTTTTTCTCCAGCAAAGGCGCAGCAAGATCAAATTAAAGTTCAAAATATACCTTCGCTAGAGAACTGTTTAGAAAATGATTTAGAATTTTTAAGTTCTTTAGAAGAAAATTTCGGAGAAACTTTCAACACTGGCTTTGCAAAAAATGATTTAGTTTACGTGCTTAATAAGTATCCTGATGAATTAGTAGTAAGTATTGTTTGGACTGCTGAATCAGATAAAAAACATGTTATTCATTCAAAAGGCGGATTGTTCAATTTTGTTGAAGGTGAAGAACAAATAAATTCCAAGACAGTCAGACAATATTATGGTTTTTCTTTGCCTATGTTAACGCGAAATTCTTCGAGAAGTTTAGAAGATATCCCTAAAGAATCTCCAGAATTGTTGAGTGAATTGCAGCAAGAGTTGCATCAATCATTGATTTACTTGTTTGAAAAGTCAGAAAAATCCCCAGAAAGTCTGTTTAGACCAAAAACAATGCCAAAAGATTACTTTAATTCTATGAATGATGATGTAGGTAAGATGCTTCGTATTATTGAAAAATATGGTGAAGAACTGTTTGAAGTTGAACATATTAAAGTGTTAAATTTTATTAATAATGGCTTCAGGTATCGCATAGAAGTCAGGCAAGAATTTTTTGAAAACTCTGCAATTTTCAAAACTAATAAAAAACTAAGAGAAGAAACAGAGATTATGGTAGAAATCTATAATCCAAATATAACTCTCTTTAATTTTTTCATGATGCTCGATCCTATGAATGGACACATTATTGAATATGGTAATAAATTTAATGAAGAGCCGTTCAGAGCTAAATGGCTTTATCAGTATGAAAAAGAATTAAATGAACTTCAAAGTTTAGGAGAAGACACTCAAAGCATTCTTGATCATTTAAAAGAAAATTATTCTTTAGATTGATTTCTCAACTTCTGCAATGTGCAGTAAAGTCTTAACTACTGCGTCAGGACTTAATGAAACTGAGTTAATTCCACATTTAACTAAGTATTCTGCAAATTCTGGATATGTGCTTGGTGCGTCTCCACAGATTCCTATTTTTTTCTTGTGCTTTCTGGCAACTTCAATAACATGTTTAACCATCCATTTAACTGCATCATTTCTTTCATTGAAAACGTGCGCAACTAAAGCGCTATCTCTGTCTACACCTAATGTTAATTGTGTTAAATCATTGCTTCCAATGCTGAAACCATCAAATATTTTGCAGAATTCTTCGGCAAGAATTACATTACTAGGAACTTCGCACATCACATAAACTTCTAAATGATTTTCTCCTCTTCTCAAACCATTTTTTCTCATAACTTCAAGAACTTGATTTCCTTCTTCAATTGTTCTGCACATTGGAATCATTAATTTAATATTCGTCAATCCAAATTCATTTCTTGCTTTTTTCATAGCGTAACATTCTAAAGCAAAAGCTTCCTTGTAGCCGGTGTAGTATCTTGCTGCGCCTCTCCAGCCTATCATAGGGTTTTCTTCCGAAGGCTCAAATTGTTTTCCTCCAATTAAGTTTGCATATTCATTACTTTTGAAATCGCTCATTCTAACTATCACGTCATGAGGATAAAATGCAGCTGCAATCATTCCCACACCCATAGCTAATTTATCAATAAAAAATTGTTTTTTATCTTTATATCCTGCAGTTAATGCTTCGATCTGTTGTTTTACGGATTCATCTTTTAATTCTTTGAATTTGAGCAAAGCTAAAGGGTGTATTTTTATGTATTCATTTATGATAAATTCTTCCCTTGCCAATCCAACACCTTCTACAGGTAAAAAGCTATACTTGAATGCTTCTTCAGGATTTCCTAAATTTATCATTATTTTTGTTTTAGTGCTTGGAAGATTAGAAAGATCTGTTTTTTTAATTTTGAAGGGCAGCAATCCTTCGTATACTTTTCCAACTTCTCCTTCTGAACATGAAACAGTTATTTTTTGGCCGTTAATTATTTCTTGTGTTGCGCTGTTTGTTCCAACAATGCAGGGAATTCCTAATTCTCTGCTAACTATCGCTGCGTGGCTTGTCGAGCCGCCTCTGTTTGTTACTATAGCGCTTGCCTGTCTCATTATAACTACCCAATCAGGGTCTGTCATTTCTGTGATTAATATATCGCCTGATCTGAACTTGCTCAAATCTTTGACGTGTCTGATAACATTTGCTCTTCCAACACCTATTTTGTCACCAATTGCTCTTCCAGTAATTATTATTTTGCTCTTTTTTTGCAACTGGTGCTCTTCTAGTTGAGTTGTTTTTCTTTGACTTTGAACTGTTTCAGGTCTTGCTTGAACAATGAATAGTTTACCGCTAATTCCATCTTTAGCCCATTCCATATCCATAGGAGTAAATTTTCCTTTCTTTTTTGTATAATAATCTTCAATGAGAACACCCCACTTGGCCAGCTGTAAAACTTCATTATCTGTTACACAGAATTGCTTTCTTTCTTCTGAAGAAACGTTAACATTTTTTGTTAGTTCTTTTGACCCTCCAATTCCATAAATCATTCTTATGCTCTTTTCTCCGAGCCTTTTACCAATTATTGGTTTGTGCTTTGCTAGTGTTGGTTTAAACACGTAAAATACATCAGGATTAACTGCTCCTTGAACTATATTCTCTCCTAAACCATAACTTCCATTTATTAAAACTGCATTTCTAAATCCTGTTTCTGTATCTATGCTAAACATGACTCCTGAACTTGCAAGATCGCTTCTAACCATTTTTTGTACAGCAATGCTCAAATAAACTTTAAAGTGATCAAAACCTTTTTCTTCTCTGTAAACAATTGCTCTATCATTAAATAATGAAGCAAAACATTTCTTGCAAGAATCTAATAATTCATGTTCTCCACGTACATTTAGAAAAGTTTCTTGTTGACCTGCAAATGAAGCATCAGGAAGATCTTCAGCTGTTGCTGAACTTCTTACTGCTACATCTAATTCATTTTCTCTATACAGTTTGCATAAATTGTGATAATTTGCCAGAATATCTTTCCTTAAGTCTGCAGGAAATTCGGCATGAGCAATTAAATTTCTGACTTTTCTTCCTCTTTCGGCTAAATCAACTACGTTTTTTCTGTTTAATCCTTTTAGAATTTTTCTTATTTCTTCATCAATTTTTGCTTTTTCAACAAAATACTTGTAAGCAGTTGCTGTAATTGCAAAACCATTAGGAATATTGATGCCTTGCTTAGTAAGATTTATGTACATTTCTCCAAGAGAGGCGTTTTTACCCCCCACTAAAGGAACATCTTCTATGCCTACTTCTTCAAACCATAAAACAAATTTTTCCTCTTTTTTCATTAAAGGTAATACTTCGTTCTATATTTATTAAAGTTTTATGACTATTCAGTAATGGTGACAAAGGAAACATTTATAAATCGATGCTATTATTTTGTGTATACTAAAAATGTCTTTGAACAGTAATTTAGGAAAACTTGTATCTTTGCTTATGATAGGTTTACCTGCATGCGCAAGCCAGCAGGCTTCTGAAGTTCAAGAGGTGAATCAAGCCAATTCTCAAGAGAATTCAGTTATCTCAGAAGAATATGGACAACAATTAATTTATGATTCAGAAATCGAATTTACAGATTCATTTCCTATACCTGATGGAACTCATCATGTGAGGGTTTGGAAAGAAAATGGAGACAAAACTAATATTATAGAGATAAATTATGAAGATGGTTTAAACGAGAAATATTGGGTTTCTGAAGGAAATCCTCAATGGAATTCAGTTGAAGAAAGAGTTGACAGGTACATAAAGTTTTACTCTAGAAAGATCCCTGACGAATTGTACAAGAAATGTGAAGTTCCGGTTATTGATAGTGATGATAATTCTCCCTCAAATTATTGGCGAAACGTGTTGTTTGAATGGCAAGAGAAAATTAAAGAGTTTGATGCAAAATTAATTTATTTAAATCGGAAGATTCATCAATAATTAAATTATTCTATATTCTGCAATTATTGCTTCAACAAAAAGTTCATTCTTTACTCTTAATGCTTGTGTTTTGTTGAGTTTTGCTATATACCAAGGAAATTTATCCGTTATTGTGGTAATGTTTAGACTTTCAAAAACAACTTTAACTCTTGCTTTATAAAATTCAAAGAATTCTTTTGCGTCTTCATTAATTTTTTCAATGGTTTCGTTTGGTTGCGGAGAAAAATATTTTGGTTTTTCTACTTTAATCATGAACTTATATGATTCTTCTTATTTTAATTAATTAATGATCTCATTTGTGAATTGTGCTACTTCTTCATTATTTTTAAACTCAAATTTATTCTGCCATCTTTTAAGTACGTCTTCAACACTCATTTTATTAGTTTCCTCCACCACTCACAGTTATTAACGTACCACTCTACAGTTTTTTCTAAATAAATATCTAGATCATGTTCTGGTTCCCATCCTAAATTTTTCATTTTACTCCAATCGACAGAATATCTTCTATCATGATTAGATCTATCTTTCACATGTTCATACCAAGAATGGTCCTTTCCCAAAATTTCTAATACTTTAAATATTAACTCTAAATTGTTCACTTCTTTATCAAGTCCTCCAATACAATAACTATCACCTATTGTTCCCTTTTCTAAAATCACTTCTATTGCTCTGCAGTGGTCTTCAACATACAACCAATCTCTAAAATATAATCCATCTCCATAAATTGGAACTTTTTTCTCTCTCAAAAGATTTGTTATTGCTAAAGGAAGCAATTTTTCAGGATACTGATATGGACCATAATTGTTTGAACAGTTACTTATTGTTATTGGTAAGTTGTGTTTTTTGTGGTAAAGTTTTACTAAGTAGTCTGATTGAGCTTTGCTTTGAGAATAAGGATTTCTAGGATTATAGGGTGTTTCTTCATTAAATCTTTCTTTGCTGTACTTAGGTAGACTGCCAAAAACTTCATCAGTTGACACGTGATGAAATCTTATTTTATTTTTTGCGGCTTCTTCAAGCAACACGTTAGTTCCTACAACATTAGTTTTAGCAAAAACGCCTTGAGAATACAATGAGCGGTCAACGTGAGTTTCTGCAGCAAAATGAACAATGGAGTCGATATTTTTTAGTGCGCTTCTTACCTCTAAAGGATTGCACACGTCTCCTTGAATAAAAGAATGATTTTTGTTTTGCTCTATATTTTTTAAGTTATCAAGATTTCCCGCATAAGTTAATTTATCAAAATTAGTTATCTTGTCTTTCGGATGGTGATTTAACCAATAATGTATAAAATTGCTTCCTATAAATCCTGCTCCGCCCGTGACTAGAAGTTTCATCTTTTTTTAGTTCTAACCAGAGTGCTTGCACGATACAAACTTTCAACTGTTCCGGCGTCAGTCCAGTAACCATCTAGTTTTGTATAGGTCATCACTCCTTTTTTTATATAATAATTATTTACATCAGTTATTTCTAATTCTCCTCTACCTGAGGGTTTTAACTTTTTAACAATTTCAAAAACTTCATTATCATATAAATAACACCCGGTCACAGCCCAATTAGTTTTTGGTTTTTTTGGTTTTTCTTCAATAGAAATAACTTTATTCTCGTTTAAATTTGCCACTCCGAATCTTTCAGGATCTTCTACTTGTTTTAAAAAAATATGAGCTCCCGATTTAAAATTATTAATCGAGTCATTAAAAGAATCTTCAAATATGTTGTCTCCTAAAATAACGGCACAATTATCGCTTCCTACAAATTTTCTTGTTAAACCTAATGCTTGTGCTATGCCTCCTGCTTTTTTTTGAACTGTATAATTTATATTTACTCCAAATTCTTCCCCGTTTTCTAATAATTCTATAAAATCCCCTGCATGCTCTGGGCCTGTAACTAAAGCGATATCTGAAATGCCCGCATTAACTAAATTTTCTAAAGGGTAATAAATCATTGGTTTATCATAAACTGGAAGTAAATGTTTATTGGTAACTTTAGTTAACGGAGAAAGCCTAGTTCCATATCCTCCTGCAAGAATAACCCCTTTCATAAATGTAAAACCCGATATCGGGTTTTTAAGTTTAATGAATCAATAGAAAACGACATAAATTAATTATAACTTGTGTCGTTTTCTAAATAGTAAGCGACATAATCAATATAATTAATTTCTGTCGCTTACTACATTTGTTTGAATGGATTTTTGATTTTACAACCAAAAAGTTTAAATATTGGAAACGTTTCCAATTGTATTGGAATTCAATCCAATAATATGCTAAATGAAATTGCTTTTGACATTTTAGACCAATTCTTTTATTTAGGCCTCAGAAGAATTCAGGTTAAAAGTATAATAAAAAATACTGGTTATGATTTTAAAACTGTAAAAAAATATCTTCAAAAATTCTTAAAATTAGACCTGGTGAAAGTTCATGAAGATATAAACATTCCAACTTATGAAGCGAATTACAAAAATACTTATTTTCTTAAACTAAAGAGAGATAAAATTATTGATGAAATATTTCTTAGTGGTCTCCCCATACACTTGAGCAAGAACTTGAGTGGTGTTGCATGTCTTTTATTTGGTTCTTGTGCAAGGGGAGATTATTATAAAAATTCAGATATAGATATTTTTGTACAAGCCAAAAAAATAAATCTAGATTTAACTGTTTTTGAAAGAAAACTTAAACGGAAGATAAATCTTTTTTTTGAGGAAAAATGGCAAAATTTAAATGAAGGCATGAAAACAGGACTATTAAACGATGGTGTAGCAATAGTAGGGAGATTGAAGTTATGAAATCATAAAAGAGCTTCTCACTGCTTTAATGGGCAAAGAAGGTTTCAAAAGCGACACGCATGACTGTTTGTTTTATTATTTTGAAGAAAAACACAAAAATTTAGAAATTGACTTTAAATTCCTGCAAGATCTGAGGGTGACAAGAAATAACATAAATTATCAAGGAGTAAAAGTACCTAAAGAAGCATGGAAAGACTCGAAGTTAAAAATTGACTTGACAATAAAGTACTTAATTGAGTGTTTAGAAAAAAAGAACTAATTTTTTCTATTATTCTTAGTCCACAAATTTGCTGTAACTAAAGCATCGAAAGTTCCTGCATCAATCCAGAAGTTATTAAGAATGGTGTACGTTGCATTATTGTTTGAAATGTAAATGTTATTTACATCAGTTATTTCTAACTCTCCTCTTTGTGAAGGCTTTAATTTTCTGACATGGTCAAAAACTGTTTTGTCATAAATATAACAGCCAATAACAGCGAGATTTGTTTTTGGATTTTTAGGTTTTTCTTCAATGCTTTTTATTTTTTCGCAATCTATTTCAGCTATGCCGTATCTTTCTGGATCTTGCACGCTTTTAAGGAATAAATGAGCTCCTTCTTTGAAGTTATTTACAGCGTTTTTTATGGAATTATCAAAAATATTGTCTCCAAAAATCAAAGCAACATTATCATTTTTTGCGTAACTTTCTGAGATATTTATTGCATCAGCAGTGCCTTTCTGTTTGTATTGAGGCGCATAAGTAATATTGATGTTTTTGTATTTTAGTTCTACGGCTTTTCTAAATAAGTCTTCTTCTTCAGGTCTAGTGATGATGAGTATATCGTTAATTCCTGCTTCAACTAATTTTTCTAAAGGATAATAAATCATAGGTTTATCATAGATAGGTAGAAGACATTTAGGAAATAAATCAGTTAAAGGCTTCAATCTGGTTCCTTTACCTGCTGCAAGAATTATTCCTTTCATACAATTAAACTGTAAAAATAAGTTTATAAGTTTGATGGATTAAGTCAGGTGTTTACAAAAGTTTATATAATATTTAATGTATTTTATTTAAATATGAAAAATAGGTTATACAATAAAACTGCAAAAGATGTTTTTGAAATAATGAAGAAAGAAGGTTGTAGGCAGATCACTTTTCATTATAATCCTAAAACAGATCTTAAGTTGGTCTGGGTTATTGATTCTATTCCTGAAAAAAGAGAAAAATCAGGAAAATTGAGCAATGATGTTTCTGCTTCCGGAGGAACAAGATTTGCACATAAAGACGCAGATGTTGCTCTACAAGATGCTTTAAAATTAGCAAGAGCAATGACCAGGAAAGCTAATGTTCTAGGAGTGAAAGAGGGCGGTTGTAAAGCAGTTGTATTGGCAGATCAGAAGAAAAATGCGGTTTTTTTGCAATCAATCGGAGACTTTATTCAAATGCATAAAGGATTATTCAAAACTGCAATTGATTTAGGTTTTGTTATGGAGGATGGAAAACAAATAGCATCAAAAACAGATTACGTTGATTCATTATCTCACTTAGAAAAAGGTTTAGGAAGCACTGGAGAAAATACTGCAGAGGGTATGATTTATGGTTTTGAAGTTGTTTGTAAAGAGCTATTGAATAAACCTTTGCAAGAGTGTAGTGTTGCAATACAAGGACTGGGGGCAGTAGGGTTTTCTCTTGCACAAAGGTTGATCAAAAAAGGCTGCGAGGTTATTGCTGCGGATGTAGTCAAATTGAATTGTGAAAAAGCAAGAAAAATTGGCGTAAAAATTGTATCTCCTGATAAAATACTTTTTCAGAAAGTTGATATACTCTCTCCGTGCGCATTGGGGGCGGTAATTAATAAAAAAATATTACCTAAACTAAAATGTAAGGTAATTGCGGGGGGAGCAAATAATCCGCTTGAGAAAGAGTTTGATAATGAAAAAGATTTGTTGAAAATGGGTATTATGTATATTCCTGATTTCGTGTTAAATTGTGGTGGATTTTTACAAGCATTAGTAGAAAGAGAAGGCAAAACAGTTCAAGAAGCAAGAAAAAAATCAGGCATTGTTGGCAAGAGATTAAAACAGATTATTAGACATTCTAAGAAAAAGAAAATTACTTTGCTTAAATCAGCTACAGAATTATTTGACAGATGAACTTTTCTTTAATTAAAGGAATATATTTTCTATAAACCTAAAACTGCTTAATGCCCGCTAAGAACTGCACATTTATAATTCTCGCATCCATTAACTACGTTTTCAGGTTGTTTTGCGCATTTGGTTATTAGTTTTGTTGAAGAAAGTTCGTATAACCAGCCAGTGTAAGAAACTTTTTTATTCCATCTGAACTCATAATTTTTGTTTATTCCAACTAAAGTTCCACACACATCATCACTGCTAACAAGCATACAATCAGAAGCAATACTGCAATTATTTATGTCTTGAATATTTGTAAATAGTGCAAAGACAATGTATCCTATGTACCCCATAACAATTAAAAGAATTGCAGCAATTACAATAGTTGGCCATTTCATTTTGATCTTGCTAAATCCCAAACAAGTTTTAATGCAACAAGCAAACCTGCAGGACTCACGAATACTTTAGTGTTTTCAAACGCTTGCTGTAAAGGTTGTCCAAGACTTGGCACTTTGCTTAAGACATCAGTAACAAGTATGATTGCTATAACTGCAATCAAGAAAAACATGCTTTCTTCAGGCCTAATGTTAAGAATTGCAACAACTAATCCTAAAATAACTAAAGTCCAATTAATATAAAATTGATACGCAAAAGTTTGCGGCAATAAACCAAATACTAGAGCTAATAAAATCCCTAGGATGAATGACCACTTACCTATATTTTCCATTTTTTATCTGAACTTTTTCTTAATTTATAAATCTTTTCATCATAAAGATTTTAAACACCAAAATATAAGATTTCTTTATGGAAGAATTAATAACTAGATTAATTCAAGAGTCTATTGAAGCAAAAAAAGGATTGGCGCCTTACGAAATTAAAAAAGGTGCAGAAATACTAATTGGTGCTTTGAAAAATAAACATAAAGTCTTGATCTGCGGAAACGGAGGAAGCGCAGCTGAAGCTCAACATTTCTCAGCAGAGCTAGTTGGAAGGTTTGAAAAAGAAAGAACTCCCTTGCCTGCGATTTCATTAACAACAGATACATCCAACTTAACAGCTATAGGAAACGATTACGGATTTAATCAAGTCTTTTCAAGACAAGTAAATGCTTTAGGCAACAAAGATGATGTTTTAGTAACACTTTCAACTTCAGGAAATTCAGAAAACATAATTGAAGCAGTGAAAACTGCTCTTTTAAAAGAAATGATTGTCATAAATTTATTAGGAAGAGATGGGGGCAAACTTTTAAAACTTGAAAAATCAGGAAGTTTTGAAAAAGAAAAAATTCATAACATGATAATTAAAGCAGAAAATACTGCCAGAATTCAAGAAGCGCATTTATTAATAATTCATATATGGTGTAAGCTTATAGAAAATGAGTTATTCAAACCTAGATAAAACAATTAATCAATTTAGTGAGAAGACTATTTTAGTAATCGGAGATCTGATTCTTGATGAATTTATTTTTGGAAAAGTAGAAAGAATCAATCCTGAGGCTCCAGTTCCAATTTTAAATGTAACGAAAAAAGAGTTCAGGCTTGGAGGAGCGGCTAATGTGGCACAAAACATAACTTCTCTAGGAGGAAAATGTGTTTTGTTCGGAGTAACTGGAGATGATGAAAGCTCTCAGATATTAATTGAATTAGCTAAAAATGGAAAACTAAATTATTGCATAACAAAAAACAAAACAATTCCTACAATTAGAAAAACCCGTGCAATAGCTCAAAACCATCACTTGTTAAGATTAGATTTTGAAGAAAAATACAAAACGGATGAATTGTTTATTCGAACATTAAAAGAATGTTTAGACCAAAACAAGTTTGATGCAATAATAGTTTCTGATTATGGTAAAGGAACTATAAATAAAGATATTTTTGATGTTTTGAAAAATTTTGATATTCCTGTCTTCGTAGATCCTAAACCTGTAAATAAAGAATTATACAAAACTGTTTTTTTAATCACACCAAATTTGAAAGAAGCTAAAGAATTGGCAGGCCAAGAAGAAGATTTAGGTAATTCTTTGCGTGAACTGTACAACTCTCATATTTTGATAACAAAAGGAGAGCAAGGTATGAGCTTGTACGAGTTAGGAAAAGAAGAGATTAATATTCCAACTCAAGCAAAAGAAGTTTGTGATGTTACAGGGGCAGGAGATGTTGTTATTGCTGCATTAGTTTTAAGTTATGCCTGTTCTAAAGATTTGCAAAAGTCTTCAATAATATCTAATGTTGCTGCAGGAATATCTGTGGGAAAAATTGGTACTGCGCAAGTTTTACAGCAAGAATTGCTAGATGAAATACGTCAAGATTCAAACAAGATAAAAACATTAGAAGAACTGAAATTTATTATTAAAGATTTAAAGCTCAAAGATAAAAAAATAGTTTTCACAAACGGATGCTTTGATATTTTACATACGGGACATACAAGACTTTTCTCTTTCGCAAAAAAACAAGGAGACATACTTATTTTAGGACTAAACTCTGATGATTCAGTTAAAAGATTAAAAGGGCCTACAAGACCAGTTAATTCTCAAGAAAAAAGAGCAGAAGTATTAGCTAACTTTCCACAGATAGATTACATAACTTTATTTGAAGAAGACACCCCGTTAAATTTAGTTGAAGCTTTAAGGCCAGATATAATAGTTAAAGGCGGCGATTACAAACCAGAAAACGTAGTTGGAAATCACATTGCAGAAATAAGAATATTTAACACAGTGGAAGGCGAAAGCACAACAAATGTTGTAGAAAAAATAAAGAATAACTTAGTTTAATAATAAGTTTTTTAAATCAGGCACAAATAGTTCTATTATTTTTGGAGGTTTAATAAAATGAAAATAACAAATGCTGTATGTGCTTCTTTTTTGACTTTAGCAGGATGTGCGCAATCACCTAAAGTTGCTCCTGAAGTTGTAGATCTTCAAAAGGCTGTTGAAGATTATCAAAAAGCAGTCAATGGGCAAGAATCAGTTGTTAATCCACTAGCTCAAGAATTTGCTTCTAAGCTTGAACAAATAACTGAAACTTCTTGGTTTGGAGAGCAATATGCTGAGAATGGTTTTTGTGGTGTTGAGTTAAAAAAATCCCAAAATGGCTATGACTTAACAGTTTACACACACTATGATACTTGGGATGTAACTTATGAATTAGATACTAATTTAGTATTGCACGCAGTTGTAAATTACAGAGCTGGAGAAGAGCCAGTAAGATTTGAAGTAACCCCTTCTGAAGATTCGGCTTACCACGCACACCAAGATAGAGTTAATACTTTCTTAAAACAAGTATTAGGAGAAAAACCCAGACTAGAGAAATATACCAATCCATTATTAGCAGAACACACTCCTGAAGATTTTGTATTTGATGATTATTTCTTACCAAAAGAAGTAATAGAAAATAAAAATTGGGGCGGCAGGTGTCCGCCAGGTCATGCTGAATTTAGATTATTGACAGAAGAAGAAACTAAATTGCTTGGAGGAAAATACTTGTTGAAAACACTTGGTGGTTTTATGCCAGGTAACTTTTACATTTTTGATGAAGCTTTAAGAGTTGTAAAAGTATCAGACTCTATGGGAATGGGAGGATTTGGTTACGAATTCAAGCACCCGATAAAAAACCCAAACGATCAACAAAGATTTGATGGAACTCAAGAATGGGCCAATCGAGCACTAGAAGAAATACTTCACTGGAAAGCAGAACACCAAAAACAAGAGTGAATTTTGATAGTTAAGAGAACTGGTAGTTTTCCTTGAACTTTTTTTCAATTTAGTTTTTTTCTAACATTTGGTTTTTTTATATCAATCCTTAAGATAAATCTACCAATAAGAAACAAAGTCCAATAAAACACGAATAAAACTGCATGAATTATAGAAAAAACAATTCCAACACCACAACGCAGCCTGAGCGCAAGTCCAAAATTCTACATTGCAAGAAGCTTTGATATGAACAAACCAGGCACAGCCATTGACGATTTAAAA
>JACRAI010000117.1 GCA_016213425.1 archaeon
AACAAATCTACGGACCAATCACAAAAAGAAGACTACACAGCAAACTAACACAAATAACAGCAAGAATCATACTACACAACAGAAGAAAACTAACCTACTACAACAAAATAACTAAAAACAACTAATATCCGCGCAAGACCCTATATTGGCAAACCTTTAAATAATAATTAGTCTAATTTATTTCAATGATGAAAAAAGGGGAGATTAGTGTTAGAACTATAGTCTCATTAGTGTTAACACTTGTGTTTTTTGCATTAATCACATATTTATTTATCCAAAAATTTCCAGCACCATGAAAAGAGGAAGCGAAAATTCAAAATTTTCTGGTCTTTTTTTGTCGAAAACAAAAAAAGGAGCGTTAAGTGTTGATATACCTATAGAATTGATCGCGCTAGTTTTTTCATTCGTAGTAATTGTGACTCTATTTATTCCACCAATATATCATTGGCTTCAACAAAAAAGTTCAAGCGGTGTCTGTGAGTGGAGCATTGTTGCAGGAGCGATAGCAAGACCTTTAGGTAAAGAAGTAATAAGTCCTGCCTGCAAAGCAAACAAGATCAACATCAGTATTAAAGATTTACAACCTCATTTAGGGTAAGCTCAAGACACCATTAAAAAATGGATTTCAGATGAGTCGTACGCAAAAATAAAAGAACAATTTCCTGCAGTAAATTTAGAAAATGAGTACAAGTATGCGTTAAACAAATTAGTTGCAAATGAAATGATGAGTTGTTGGAATAAAGTAATAAGAGGAAAGTTACCTATGTTTGATAAATGGTATAACAAAATTGATTTTTTCGGGTCAGATTATCCTAAATATGCGGGAGAATACATTGATCAAGTTAATGCGTTTATAACAATATGGGGAGCACCAACATTTTGCATTGTATGCAGCAACATAAAATTTAACGAAGATTTAAAAAATCTAAGTTTGCCTGCAAATATTGATTTAACTAAATGGCTTCAACACACTCCACATCCAGATCATCCATCAAAATCAATTTATGAATACTTATACGAAGGACAAACTGTGCCAAGCAAGCTCATAGAACCAGAGTATAACTATGATCTTGATCCGCCAAACAGGTACAGTGTTATTTACAAAAGAATAAACCCTCACTTTTTTGATGATGTAGTAGAAAACATCTGGGGATTCGTAGATTACTTAAATCCATTTGTTGACGAAGACAACAATGTTCCTACAGTAATTAATCAGTTAAAATTAGTGCCTCATGATTTAGTGGCTAAACCATACAAAGAAGGAGGTGAATCATGTTTTTACGTAATAGATTAAACAAAAAAGGCAGCGAAAATTTGAACAAACAAATTTTCTGGTTTTTTTTACAAAGTAAAAAAGGGGATGCTCCTGGATGGAATTATTTGTTAGCACTCGCTCTTGGATTGATCGCTTTAGTATTTATAATTTGGCTGGCAACAAAATCCGCAAATGTAGGTCCTTCACTTTTACCATGAACAAAAAAGGAATAGTTTTTGAAAGCTTAACACAAATAGCACTGGTTTTAATAGTGCTTTTTTTAATTGCAGGAGTTCCATTATATAATTATACAAATGAAAAATTATTTGATAATAAAGGAATAGTCCAATACGTTCAAGATAAATGGGAAGGTAAACCTGAAAGGCCATTCCAGCCGTGGCAAGGAACAGGTTTAGAAAATAAAGATGAGATCGTGAAAAATTCTATTAACGCTTTAAACTGCGGAATTAAATCAATAGTAAAAGGAACACTAAGCCCTCAAGATTGCACTGAAGGCAGATTTCAAGACAACAAAATATATTTTGGAGATAAAGAAGTAAGCTGCGAATCAAGCTTAAGCAATATTGAAGTTCTAGCAGGAACTAATGAAGACGAATTGATTAAAAGAGTGGCATTATTAATTGATAACTGCAACAAACAGGACTTATCGAGAGTTTGCGCAACACTTCAAACTACACAATTAGGAAGTTCTTCTAGCGGAGCAATGGGAGAAAATGTAGTTATAACTGAAGAAAAAATTGTGAAAAAGCTAAATGAAATTCAGAGTGAAGCAACAAATAACTTAAACTGGGAGTTAACTAATGTACAAAGAGGAAATCCCTCTACTTTTTATGTAATAAAAGACAAAGAACTCAAATGGCACGGGTTAGGAAACAAAAATCAAGTAAAAGTAACTTCAAGCATTAATAGCAATTATCAATTCTTTGTAAAAACAGGTGTTGAAACGCCCACAACATGCACTGTCAAAAAATTTGAATTACCTCAAGAATTCAAAGGAACAACAAAAGAATGGGCAAGAAGCTGGATAACAGGTGCTAATGATCCTGAATACATATTGTATCATGAAATGTTCCCTCCAGAAGAAGAAAAAGCTTGGCAAATAGACAAATGGGGCTTCGTTAGTGACGCAGTAATATATGGAGGCCTAGTTAACGGAATTTTTGCAGGAGTATTTGCCGCACCTGGAGCAATTTTTAAGTTTGCTAAAGGATTAAGACAAGCAGGAAAAGAAGCAATAGATGAAGGAGCGCAAATAGCTATAAGAGAGTTCGGTCAGGAAGTTGCTCAACAATTACCTCTAAAAGGAAGAGTCCTTTTAGGAGAATTATTCACAAAAGAGGGTAATGAAAGAATCATAAAAAGTCAAATCTTGATAAAAGAATTAATGGATGCGGGAGTATCTAGAGAAGCATCTCAAGAAATTGGCGAAGAAGCATTACACAAAATAAGTTTGTACAAATTATACGGCGTAACTGACCCAGTTGCTAAATTTTTAAGTGATGACGCATCAATATTGATTAACAAACTAGCAAAAGATTTGCCTGAAGAAGAAGCAAAATCTTTGCAGTTAGCACTAAGAAGCAAGCTGCCAGGAATGATGGAAGATATATTCAGAAAACAATTAACAAAAGATACAATCAGAGAAATTAATGACTTAGCAAACTTAAAACAATTCATCAATAATAACTTAGCAAAAGAAGGCACAGAACAAATAAGCAGAGAAGTTCTAGAAGGATTAATTGAAAAAGTCTTAGTAAATACAGACGAATCTGTTTTGAAAGCAGTAGGTAAAGAAGCCGAAGAAAGATTAATGCAAAGATCTCTAGATTACTTCAATTATTTAAGTGGAGATATTAATGGAGTAAGTTATCTTACTAAAGTTTTAGGACAAAAAATGGCTTCTTCACTAAGCCAACAATTAGATAATTTAGCTAGTAAATATGTTATAAGCGGAAAAGAAGGACTTCCAAAATTGTTAACTGGAAAAACAACTAGCGAGTTAACTCAATTATTAGAAAAAGCAAAAACAAAAGAAGGCTTGAAAGAATTAGTCAAGCAATCACCAGTACAATTAAGGTGGTGGAAACTATCTAAAGTAGACGCGGCCACTGGAGGAGCTACATTATCAATAAAGGTTCCAGTCAGCGTAGCATGGAGCGCGTTAGCAAGCTTGAAACAAACAACAAAACTAACAGGACAAGCATTGCAAACTGCATGGGAAGCAAGAATTATCAAATACGCGCTACTTTACCAAATAGGACAAAGCGTTGCAAGAATTGACGCTAAAAATGAAAAGTTAAGCTCTAAAGGAAACAATAATCTGGTTCTAAACTTACCTTTTATTTTTGAAGCCTCAAAAACATACAATTTGGGAGATGACGCAAAAGGCTACCCGATAAATCTTAAGAAAGATACTGGATACACAAGATTTTTTGCAGCAAGTCCATGCACTTCTAACATTAAGATCACTAAACAAACATGTTCATGCAAACTCGAACATAAAGATTATGTCTGGGAAGAAGAAAACTTTAGGGTCCCAATAGATAAAACTTCTTTATCATTAAAAAAAGAACCTTCTAAAAAGTATGAATCATTCAAAGAACAGACAGAGTTAGCTCAAATGAATCAAATAACAAACTGTTTTGCTGATGATTTTTATGGAAGAGAATGTAAAAAAGAAATGATAGGCAACAAAGAAATATATGATGAATTTGTAAGTTATTTATATGAAGAATTCTACAATCCTTTGATTGATTACATGCAAAACAAGCCCGCTACAACAGCAACAATTAATGAATTTTTCACGCAACCAGAACAAAATATATTAATAAAAAAAGAATCGATAGCTAATGAAGGAGCTTTCCGAATGTTATTTAAAAATATATTATTCAATCCTCCGGCACCGGTTCAAGCTCCAGAAAAAAATACGGAATCTAATTATGACGTTGTTGTTGAAGATGTAGATCTTTCAGAAATACAAATAGATCAATCAGCATTCACCGGATTACAAGACGAAGAAGTTAAGAAAAACAAACTTTCTCTAGAAGAATTTAAAGTAAAGATGCAAGAAAATTTTATAACACAAAACTTAGGTGCGGAACTTCCAACCAAAAATTGGGGAAAAACAATAAACAACTTATTAGCATACGAAGTGAATAAGTTAAACAATAATTTAAAGAAGAATGCGTACACGTTTTCTGAAGACGCAAAAAAAAGCTTTTTATACAAGTCAGCAGAGAAAGCAAGTTTCCAATATTATATAGTTAATGAAGATGATATTGATTTAACAAAAACAGCAAAAAGCTGCGAAATAGCAGACCCTCAAGAAACTACTGAAATGTTGTTTGGTGCGAGTCAAAATAATGGAAGAATAACAACTCCTTGCTTATTAATAGAACATGAAGGAATAGGAAGTACTTATCCGGAACCTAATTATTGCTTCAGCACAGATCATGCTTCATTAAAATTATGGAGTAGAGTTGTAACCGCAAGCAGCATAGGACTTGATGTGACTGCAGGAGTTTTCTTAACACCGGCAGGAGGAGTAGCTGCTTCATTTGTAACAGGAGCATTGGCAGGAATGGCAGATCAATTAATAGCAGACAAAGCATACTGGCCCAATCATTAAAAAATGAAAAAAACAATAATATTAGCAGTAATTGTATTAATCCTGGTTAGTTCATATTATTACTTTTCGCTTCCTAAACCTATCGAGTTTAGTAATGAACCTAAAGACTGGATAAAAGAAAACAAAATCGATATTTTCTACGCAACACAAGGAAAATCATACTTGCTTGATACACTACAATATTCAGGAGATGGAATCAATACAGCATTTGACATAGAAGGATTTTACAAAGGAAAAAAATTCCTAAAAGCGCACAAAATTAACAACAAAACTGTGATGCGAACAACTCAAGAATTAAAACCAAATGACGGAATAATAGATGGCTTTATTTTTGAAACAATAGAAAATGACACTACTAAAGCTTATTTGTTTGTTGATGAAGATTGGAAAAAATACATAGGTAAAACAAATATTTTATGGGGAAAAAACTTTGAAAATCAAAAAGAATATGATTATAAAGAGATCAAAAAAGGAATTTACATGAATTTTATAATTGATGATAGAAATAGATTTAGCAAAGATTTCACAGTACACACAGGAGGAGTAATGATAGGAGATATAAGTAAAGAAGATTCTAAAGATAAAACATTAATAATTCTCCGTTAAGTTTTTATACTAAACAAAAAAGAGATACATTATGAATAAAAATTTGTTGAATACAAAAAAAGGCAGCGAAAATCAAAAATTTTCTGGTCTTTTTTTGCCTAAAGCAAAAAAAGGCGATCTTAGCTTCCAAACGATAGTTATAGCTGCATTATGTTTGATAGCATTAATAGTTTTAGCAACTGCATCTTCTGATTTAATAAATAAATTTGTAAAAAAATTATTTGGCTTAGGCGATGAAGCACAGCCTGAAAAATTAAAAAAAAGCTGTACATACAATGGTGGTTACTGCACGAATTTAGATGGATGTAAAAATGCGATCATTCCTAGACCTAGTGAAGGATGGGAAGGCAGTTGTGAAATTTGCTGCAAATTATAGAATTAGTCTTTGACCTGTTAAAACTTTATGTAAACTTTCATCTTTCTTGTAACCTAAACGCTCCCCTAACTCCATAAATGCGTCAATTACTTGTTCTTCAGAGTGGCTTGGAATTATGTGCTCTGGTTTTAATAAGTCAAGAATTTCATGCATATCTTCTCTACTTCCGTGGCCGCTAACGTGAACGTCACGAAAAATTCTAACATGAAAATTTTTAAGTTTTCTTTCAAGAATCTCTCTGTGATTTTGATTAATTCCTGCAGGAATAACAGGAGCACTAAAAATGACTCTATCTTCAGGGTTAAATTTGAAAGGTAGAACTCCGTCAACCAACTTTGCAAGAGTTGCTCTTGGCTCGCCCTGGTGACCTGTAACAACTAATAAATATTTTTCTTTACCTTCCTTCAAAAGCTTTCTAAGTCTTCTTTGAATTTGTTTACCATAACGTACTAATTCAACTTCTTTACTGAAGTATGCAATGCCTGCATCTTCTGCTGCCGAACAATACTTATACAAAGAACGACCGATAAAAATAACTTTTCTATTCATTTTATTTCCAAACTCAACAATGCTTTTCAACCTTGCTATGTGAGATGAGAACGTGCTTACTATTATTGCTTTACCACTGTGATCTGAACCTAAAAGAATATCTCTTAACATTTCACGAGCAACACACTCACTAGGCGTTTTTCTCTGAAAATTACCATATAACGAATCTAGAATCAATAGTTTAATTTTGCCTAATTTTTTTAAAGATTCATAATTGGTTTTTTTACCTAAAGTGGGGTTATTATCCAGCTTGAAATCATTAGTGTACAAAACAACTCCATAAGGAGTGTGTAAAGCAACTAAAGATGAATCTGGAGTTGAGTGAGTAACATTAATGAATTGAACTGAAAGATTTTCGCTAATTTTATATTTTACATCAAATTCTATTTTTTTTATCTCATTAGAAATAGGTTTTTTTTGATCTTTCAAAATTGTTTTAATAACTTCAGCGGTAAAATTTGTACAAAGTATAGGAACATTATATTGTGGGGCAAGATAAGGAATTGCACCAATATGATCAAGATGTGCGTGAGAGATAATAATTGACTTAACATTTTTACGCCACTCTTTAATAATATTATCGTCAGGAGCAGCTTTTTCTTGAATCATGACTTTTCTTGAGAGAAATTCTTCACCTGCTTCTTCTTCAGTTAAAGTAATATAATTTGGAAGGTGCAACCCCATATCAAAAAGAACAACTTCATCATCAACTTTAACGGCAGTCATGTTTTTTCCAACTTCACCATAACCACCTATAGCTACAATTTCAATCGGCATTTTTTTTCGGCTTTTTAACTACTGAATCCTTTATTTCAGTAATCTCTTGTTTAATTTCTTTAAGCAATCTGACCTCTTTATGTTGTTTAATTAAAGTAAAGAAAAAATAAATCGCGTATAAACCAAACAATCCACCTAAGAACCATTCGAGATTTCCTATAAACCCATGAAGTTTTTGAAGAAGAGGATCGAGTTTGTCACCCAAAAGATTTGCTATACCTTGTGTTTCTTCTATCAACATAAATCAGTTTAAGATGCTTTGATTTATAAATTTATTCCTGCAGAAAACTTTATATAGAACTCAACACCCAGTTTAATAAATGAAAAAAAGTTGGTTTTTACTTATTGCTGTGCTTTTGTTATTTATTATAGGCTGTGCTTTGTCGCCAAAGATTCTACCTTCAAAAAAATCAGTTTGCGGCAATAATATATTAGAACCTACAGAGAAATGCGACAAAGCAACCAATCAAGGATGTAGTTATGGAAGCTTTTGCAGTGAAGATTGCCGCGTTTGTAATCAAGGAGTTTTTTGTTGTACAGATAAATCAGAACTGGGCGCAGGAGGATCTCTATATTATGCATCAAAAAAAGATCTTTCACAATGCACAAGTCTTATTGAAGAGGAAAATTGTTTTTCTATAACTGAAGGAAACGCGAAAAATGCAACTAAATTCTATACCACTCAAACAGAAGCCGCTCTAGGATGCTCTTTCGGATATACTTGCTTCAATAACACCTTAGTTAAGTTATGCGGTGAAGATTATCAAGAAGCAATTAGATCAAAAGCAGAAGTTTACACCAATAAAATTGAAGCTTTAGAAAGAGCTCCTTGCAAACCAGCAGAAAAAAACCAAACAAACCAAGAAAACAAAACTGAAGAAGAAACTGCATTGAACATAATACACAACTTAAAAATTCAACCACGCTGCGAAGAAAAAAATATTCGAGTAGAAGCTGAACTCGCCGGAGAGCTTGAAAAGATCGACCAAGTACAATTCAGTTATGCAATTAACGGAAGAAAAACAAGGAACGTCATTATATTAACGAGCATAGACAAAGAGTTTAATACATATGCAGCAAATTTAACGTATACAACAGGCAATTACGAATATGCGCTTCAAGTAAAAACTAAAGACAACACATTACAAACACTAACTAAAGACAATCTTGTTGTAGAAGAATGCAAGAAACCAGAAACTAAATCATTTTGTAATACTTCTTCAGAATATGATGGTTGGTGTTATTTTTTTAATTTAGTACCTGTGGACTCAGATTCTTATAATACTGGCAATTGCGTTACATCAAACTTTCCCAATTCAAAAGAAATGTGTGAATATTTGGCTAAAAGCAAAGGAATTCCAGAACTGTTAAATCAATGCAAAGAAAAAACAGATAGTTCAGAAAGAGATAAATGCTATGGTGCTATTGGTGCGGTAATTCAAGACTTAAAGACTTGTGATGTTGCATCCAGTAAAGATTTATGTTATTACGGGTACGCAATAAAGTATGGTTTTATCATGAGATCAAACAAGCATAATGAGTGTGATCGCATTAACGATTCAGTATTAAAAACACAATGCAAAGAATATAAGTTCATTGGTTGATCTTTATTAGCCCGTGCTGATAAAACTTAATGACTCTGTTTACGACCTTCTTCCCATCTGCGGACAAACAAATTAATGATGAGGGGGAAGGGATTCGAACCCTTGAACCCAATAAGGGAACGGCTCTTGAGACCGCTGCATTTGGCCACTTTGCTACCCCCTCAAAGAGAGTGATTGAAGAGGTATTTTTAAAGTTTCCGAGAAACAAGAAAGGTTTGCTGCATAGGCTCATGTTTAACCAGGACTCACTAATCGAGAATTAATTCAATCTAAACTCTTCAATCTTTCCTCAATCCTGTTAAGCTTTTCTAAAAATACACTTTCAGTGTGGTGTTCAGGAACTTCTTTTATTTTTTTCTTTGACACAGTTAATTCAACTTTGGATTTTGGAAGTGAAGATTGCAGCGAAGAGGCTAATTCTTTGATTTTAATCATTGTTTTTGATAATTGTGAAACTGCTTGCTTTTTCTTTATCTTAAGCTCAGCAAACTCTCTGTATTTTTTTAATGTATGAATAGTTTGCTTTGAAGACAAAAGCAAATCTTTTCTTAAATCTGAAGAATCATGCAGTTCAACAAAGAAGTCACTATTTTCTTCATTCATTTTCGTGTTCTATTAGAGTTTCATCTATTTGTGAAATTCTTTCTTCAACCTGCTTAAGCTCATCAGCCCACTCTTGAAGAATATGATCCTCCTCTATTTTTAAGGAATTTATTTCCTCAAGTAAAGTTTTAGACTTTTTGAGCTGGTCGACTATTTTTTCTAAGTGAGCAGACAACTGCTCGTACTCGTTAATCTTAACGAATACTCTGGCTTTCATATTCACCTCTTTTCATGACTTCCAATAATTTCGTCCGCTTGCGAAATTTTCTTTTCAATCGATTCTAGCTCTGCAATCCATGAAGTCATGCTTTTCTGCTGTTTTTCATATAATTTTTCTAAATCTTCTATTGAATCGTTTGCTTCTTCAATTCTTGAACGTATTTTTAGTAAATTTTCGTTAACTTTCTTGAAATCATCAAGTGATATAAAGACTGGCCTTGTTGGTTTAAACTTTAATTCTCTAGGCTCTGAAATGCTTAAACCACTCTTCTTGAAATCTTCAGAAGTATCAATAATGGGGATAGGTTCTGGTTTTGAGATTGAAACTTCCTCATCTCTGGCGGGAATATCTGGAAATTCAAACGCATCGGGAGGGGGAGGCGGAGGTAAAGGTAGATCTAATTCTTTCTTTCTCTTTTTATTCAGCATATCAAAAACTGGCATCCCAAACAACCCCATTAATATATCTTATAAACGCACTTAAAAACTTTTATAACTATTACATAATGGTGACTGGCATTTTATCATGAAAAATTATATAAATAACACCACACTTTAATCAATTATGCAGGAAAAAATACAAGTTAACGCAATTATTGAGATGTTAGGAGGGCCAAAAGGGTATATAGAAAAAGTTCTCAGAGAATACGTTGAAAAAATAAAAAAAGAAGGATTGAATGTTAAATCAGAGATTTATCAAGAAGGCGTGCCAAGAGATACATTATTTACTACATTCGTAGAATTAGATCTTCAATTTGAAAATATTGACAATCTGCTAGATTTTTGCTTTGAATCTATGCCTTCTTCGGTAGAAATCTTGCACCCTGAAAATTTAACTCTTACAAGCAACATGTTAACAAATTTCTTAAATGATTTACAAGCAAAAATACATCAAAATGACATGCTTGTTAAAAATTTTAGAGCTCAAAATCATGTTTTAGATAAAAATGCAATGAACACATTTAGAAATTTTTTATTATATCTAGTAAAACAAGGCCCTGTAAACGCCGAAGAGGCATCAAGACATGTTGGTGTAGCACCAGATAAGCTATTGCCTTTTTTTGAAAAACTAGTAGAAGAAAAAAAAATAAAAAAAGAAGGAGAAAAATATGTCTACAGTGAACGAGTTAAAGAACGCACTTGAATCGGTGCTGTTCTCTTCAGGAAAAAAGCTAAAAATCGAAGAATTGTGCAGGCTATGTAAGACTAGAGAGCAGGATAAAGTTTTAATTGCGTTAACTGAATTAAAAGGAGACTTAGAAGTAAAAGAGAGCTCCTTAACGCTTCTTGATGATACAGAAGGATGGAGATTAACTGTAAGAGATAAATATCTTCCTTTTGTAAGAAAAATTGTAACACAAACAGAGCTGCCTAAAACAATTCTTGAAACCCTAGCAGTCATAGCACATAAAGCGCCAGTGCTTCAAAATGAAGTTATAAGAATAAGAACAAATAAAGCATACGATCATTTAAGAGAATTAGAAAAACTAAACTATGTTACAAGAAGCAAACAAGGAAGAACTAAATTAATAAAATTATCTCAAAGATTTTTTGATTATTTTGAAACAACGCCAGAACAATTGAAAGAAGCATTTAAGCCAGTTCAAAATCTTAAAGAACTTGAAAAACCTCAAAAAATTCCTGAAGAATTATTAATGCCTAGTCTGGACTGGATGGGATGAGATGTATCAATTCAAATTAAGATGCCCTAAATGCAAAAACACTCAACTATATCAAACAAAAACAATTCTACTAGAAAGTAAAAGAAGAACTTGTGTTTATTGCGGTAAAAGTTTTAAAGTAAAGGAGAACTTAAATGGTTAGATTAACTCTTTACATGAGTCAAACATTAAATGGATTCATTGCAAAAGAAAATTTTTGAAGCAAGACTGAAGTTATCTAAACTTAACAAGTTATCAGCAAATACTCTACAGGTCAAGTATAAAGTTGAAAAATGATATGTCCGTAGAAAAAATCTGTAAACTAGAATTCACAAAAAGTCATCATTAATTTTGTAATCTTTTCTTGATTGTCAGATGAATCAAAAATAGAGACAATCACTTGTTCTTTTCCAAAAAATACATCAATTTTAAATGCCTCATTTTCAAAATAAAAATATTTATCTTGGTATAATTTATCGGAATATTTTTTAGCCGAATAGTTATCATCTGAATCTCCAAGTAACTTTAGTAACTCACTTGCAATTGTGTGTTTTTTGAATCGAAGCGAATGAAGAAATTCTCTAAAGTGTTCTAAGAAACTTTCATTTTTTTCAATATGAAATACATTGTGCGTTTTTCCTTTTTTAATTGCATATACTTTTAATTTCTTCATGCAACAAGATCAATTGTTTAAGCTTATATTTTTTACGCTTGCAGACGTTAAATGACTATCCGATTTTCTTTTAAATCTTGAATTCTTAAAAGACAAAAAACACCCATTTATTTCAATATTAAAGATAAATACAAAATATCGGCAAATTTATAAACCAAAACCACTTCTCAAAAATTAAGATTTACCGTCGAGAAAGATAAAAAATATTCTAAAAAAAATGGTTGATGAAAATACCCCTCAAACAGACAAGAAAATAACGCCTCGATTACTAGAGGACGAAATGAAAAAGTCCTACCTGGCTTATTCTATGAGTGTAATAGTAGGCCGTGCATTACCTGATGTTAGAGATGGACTAAAACCAGTACATAGAAGAATTCTCCACAGCATGAACGAATTAGGACTGCAATTCAACAAACCATTCAAGAAATGCGCAAGAGTTGTGGGAGATGTACTAGGTAAATACCACCCGCACGGAGAAAGCGCAGTCTACGATGCATTGGTAAGAATGGCTCAAGACTTCTCACTAAGATACCCATTAATTAAAGGTCAAGGAAATTTTGGTTGCTTCACAGGAGATACGAAAATAAAATTAACAGACGGAAGAGATGTTTCATTCTTAGAATTAATAGAAGAACACAAAAACGGAAAGAAAAACTATACTTTCACTGTTGATAAAGAAGGATTAATTAAAATAGCAGAAATAAAAAATCCAAGAAAGACAAAAGAAAACGCGGAACTAATAAAAGTAACATTAGATACGGGTGAAGAAATAAAGTGCACACCAGACCA
>JACRAI010000118.1 GCA_016213425.1 archaeon
AGATGCAGGACTATCCATGAAAGGATTAGTTAGCGCAGTTGCAGTAGGAAAAGTTGGAGATAAAATAGTTGCTGACTTAAACTATGACGAAGAAGCTTTTGAAGGAGGAAGCTCTGATATTCCTGTAGCAATGATTCAAAGCACTGGAGAAATAACATTACTGCAATTAGATGGTGAGGTAAGTAAAGAAGACTTGAAAGAAGCTCTTGAAATGGCTAGAAAGGCATGCAAAAAAATCTATGAATTACAAAAAAAAGCATTAAAGGAGAAGTACCATGAATGAAATAAAACAACACTTGCTAAAAGCATTATCAAAAGGAATAAGATATGATGGAAGAAAATTAACAGAGTTAAGACCAGTTACTGTTGAAGTTAATGTATCAAGAAGTGCTGAAGGAAGCTCCAGAGTTCACTTTGGTGATACAGATTTGATTGTTGGAGTTAAAATGGCTGTTGAAAAACCATACCCGGACACTCAAGAAGAGGGGAACTTAATGGTTAATGCAGAATTAAGACCTTTATCCAATCCTGCTTTTGAATTAGGACCTCCAGGAATGGAAGCAATAGAACTCGCAAGAGTAGTAGATAGAGGAATAAGAGAAGCACACTCGATTGATACAAAGAAATTATGTATAGAGAAAGGGGAAAAAGTTTGGAGTGTAATGATAGATGTTTGCTCTATAAATGATGATGGAAATTTATTAGATGCAGCAGGCATTGGAGCATTAGCAGCATTGAAAGATTCAAAATTTCCAAAATTTGAAGATGACAAAGTTAATTATGAAGAAAGAACTAAAGAAGGCATTCCATTACTTAGCGAGCCAATACCTGTAACTGTTTTCAAAGTAGGAGACTATTTTCTTGTAGATCCTTTACCTGCTGAAGAAAAATTCATGGACGCAAGATTAACTGTAGCAGTTACTGAAGACAATACTATTTGTGCATTACAGAAGGGCGGAGAAACACAATTAAGTCCAGAAGACATAAGCAAAATGGTTGATATCTCAATAGAAAAATCACAAGAGTTAAGAAAACTTCTTGGAGGAAAAAAATGAAATTATCCAAATATGAACATGCAAGAATTGTAGGAAGCAGAGCATTACAAATAGCAATGGGCGCGCCATTCTTAATAAAACTAAGCGAGAAAGATTTAGAAAACATTCAATACAATCCTATAAAAATTGCTCAATTAGAACTAGACAAAGACGCACTTCCTATAATGGTTAAAAAACCAGAAGTAATAATACACTCCGACTTACCGGAAGTAAGCCAAACAGATTTATCAGTTGAGCAAAAAGAAGAAGAAAAGAAAGAATAAAAAAACTTCTAAAATAAACTGAATTGATCTGCTTTTTTTATTTTTTAAATAATTCTTATTTACATTATTAAGCAGTTTATTAATTTCTGCTTCACTCCCTTAGGTCGACTTTACTTTCAGAAGCCCAGGCAAATTTATGATCAAATTTTACGCCAGGGCTTCTTCAGGAATGATTTTTGAAGACTTGTCAACCTAAATTAAAATATTAATTTGTTGGCAAGTCTGAAAGTCAAATCGAGCGTAGCGAGTAAACAGAAAACAAAAACACAATTCTGATTAAAGAAGTATTGCTCAGAATTAATGATAAAGTAATATTAAAAGCTTATAAATTTAATTCGAATAATCATGCTCATGATACACTTAGAAGGCTTAGAGGGAACAATAGAACTTGAAGATACGTTTACTAGTGAATACCAATTGAATGATGCACTTTATAGATTTACTATTGAATCTTTGAAAATTGAAACTAAAAATTTGGAAACTGAATCCGGTTACTGGCCTTTTGTTGACGCGGAAGCTAAGTGGAAAATGGAAAAAATAAAGATAACTGAAAAAAAAGAAAAAAGACACAACCCTCCCATCAATGAAGTTAAAGAAGAAAGTGTTATTTGGAGTGTTGAAGGAAAATACCACATGCTGGGCTGGGATGAACGTAATAACACACAAAAACCAAGCAATTACAGAGATCACCTTATTTTAGACGCTAGAAAATCAAATATTTTTATATCAAAACAGTTAATAGAAAAACTCCTACCTGCCACCTTTGACTCAGAAATATTAAATGTGGTATCAAAGATAAAAAACTTCACTGATCAAGAAAACAATAAAAAATGACAATCAGAATAGAACAACAAGTAGAATATTTAAGACAAGAATTTGAAAAATACAGAATAAATCTGCCATGAAAGAATTAAACAAAGAAAAAATTGAGAAATATTTCTCAATAACAAAGAAAGCTTTAGATAAAGTTAAAATTGGTAAAGAAAAAAAAATTAATTGGAAAGCTAAAGCTGAAGATTTCCTTGATATGGCTCAGAGATATTATAAAGATGCAAATTATTATTTTGAAAAAGGAGACTGGATAACTGCGTTTGCAGCACTAAATTACGCACACGGCTGGCTTGATGCAGGATCAAGACTGGGATTGTTCGATGTCGATGACGATCAATTATTTGTTCTGGAATGAAAATCACCCGAAAGATTTATATATCATTATCCATAATGATAAATAATGAGTGGTGATATTGAAATCATCTTAACTGAGCATGCAAAAGAAAGGATGGCTGCAAAAGGAATAACAAAAGAACAAATAAAAAACGCGATAAATCACGGAGCAAAACAAAAACAAACTGATGGATTTTTAGCGTCATACACATATATAGAAGTGGCATATAAATTAAGAGGTAAAAAACATATTATTAAAACGGTGAAAATAAAATGAAAAAAGAAAAATGTTACATGTGTGAAAAAGGAACCCTAGAAAACAAAAAAGTAGATTTTAGCCTGCATGGAGTGGTTTTAGGAAAATTCTCCGCGCAAGTATGCGATTCTTGCGGAGAAAAATTTTTTGACGAAACATCTTCGGACCTTATAGATAAAGCTGCAAAAGAAAAAGGGTTATGGGGTTTAGAAGCAGATACAAAGATTACAAAAACAGGTTCTTCAATAGCAGTAACAATAAGCAAACAAATTGCAAACTTTATGCAATTGCAAAAAGGAAAGAGAGTTCATTTGCATCCCGAAAATAAAAATAAACTAATTATTGAAGTTGCAAGCAGTTGATAAAATATAAGAGTAAAAAAAAGTTAAGTTCTATCTGCTCTATAAGCAAAACCTAAAGCATCCTGATACTCGCATTCTTTATATTTTCCTTCAGCAAAACTTAAAGTGTAAAAATAATCTTTTCCATCACACAAGAATCTGTTTAAAGGCAATGAACCGGCTTCTTGATTTAATTCAGTGTAAAAAGCAACACCTTCATAAACACAGCCATCATGCATCCCATCACTTGAAGCTCCTTCAGATAAATCAAGAGTTAACAATTGACCTTCAGAACAGTTAAACTCATGAACAGGAACATTTCTAGGTGAAGGATCTTTTAATACAAGTGCAGCAATTCTAGCATAACTACACTGCTTATCATAACCTTCTTGTTCATTAGTAGAGAAAAAATAACTTTCATCTGAATCACACATGAATTCATGCAAGCTCACCAAATCTGCATCTTTAACAACCCAAATATCATTAAATGACCCTGTAATATTAAGCATACCAAAAAGTGCTAAAGTAGAAAAAACAATAAAAGTTGCAATAAAGTTTTTCTCCTGATTCAAATCTCATACCTCTTTTAATCAATTAATACTCTGGTTGTTTAAATAATTTTCTGAAAAGGCTTCTCAGTTCTCATGCTTGTTTCTTTAGGCTTTTCTTTTGTAGGAAATGTTGGCGGGGATTCTGTTGATGGGTCTCCTTGTAATCTTTTTAACCATTCTCTAGCATAACTTTTAACTACAACATCTTCTTCAGGATTATTAGCTATTTTTTCTATTAATTTTATGGCCTTTTCATCTTTTACTAACAAATTATCAATAATTTGTTTTATTACTTCTTGATATTCTAAATTGGAATTCTTCATTATTTGTTCAATCAATTCAGTATTTTCGTAGATGCTTCTTAACTCTTCCACTGATGTTTCTATTGGCATGAATCCTAAGAAAGTCATGACGTATGGAAAGAATTTAGGCAAGAGAAATGATTTTGC